>NZ_QTPZ01000018.1:0-159248 GCF_003853505.1 Burkholderia sp. Bp9015 | reverse complement strand
GACCAGCTTTCATACAGCGCCGCGAGACACAGGAACACGACGAGGATCGAGATCGCGTACAGGATCGGCGCCTGCGAACCCGACTGGATTTCCTGGAACGACAGGCCGGTCCACGAATAGCCGATGCCGACCGGCAGCTTCTTCGCGAGCCCTTCCATCGCCGCCATTGCCTGACCGGTGGAATTTCCTTCGGCCGCCTGCCCCTGGATCTCGATCGCAGAGATCCCGTTGTAGCGTTCGAGCTTCGGCGAACCGTACGTCCAGTGACCGGTCGCGAACGCGCTGAACGGCACCATCCCGCCCGAACCGTTGCGCACATACCAGATGTTCATATCCTCCGGCGTCATCCGGAACGGCGCATCCGCTTGCACATAGACCCGCTTGATCCGGCCGTCGGCGTCAAGGAAGTTGTTCACATACTGCGATGCCCATGCAATCGAGAACGCCTGGTCGATTGCAGATGCCGTCACGCCAAGCGCATTCGCCTTCTCGCGATCGATGTCGACCTTGTACTGCGGCGTGTCGTTCAGCCCGTTCGGGCGTACCAGCGCGAGCGTCGGATCCTTCGCCGCCATCCCGAGCAACTGGTTGCGCGCGGCCATCAGCGCGTCGTGGCCAAGACCGGCGTTGTCCGTCAGTTCGAAGTCAAAGCCGGCGGCCGTGCCAAGTTCCGGAATCGAGGGCGGGTTGAAGGGAATGACCACCGCGTCCTTGTACTTCGCATAATGAGCCGACGTTCGCGCAATGAGTGCGGCGACTTTCTGGGCAGCACGCTGACGCTGCTCATACGGTTTGAGCTTCACGAAAACGAGCCCGGCATTCTGCCCGCGGCCGGCGAAACTGAAGCCATTGACGGTGAACACGGAATCGACAGTGTCCTTTTCCGCTGTCTTCATATGTTCGGTAATGTCATCGAGCGTCACGCCGGTGGTTTCCTGCGTCGAACCAGCTGGGGTCTGTACGATCATGAACATGTACCCCTGGTCTTCATCCGGCAGGAACGACTTCGGCAGGCGCACGAACAGGAATCCGACCGCGACGATTACGGCCAGATAGATGACCATCCAGCGCCCCGAGCGCCTGATCACGTGATGCACGCCGCCCGTATAGCGATCGCGGTTGCGATCGAAGGTCCGGTTGAACCAGCCGAAGAAACCCTTTTTCTCTTCGTGGTGGCCTTTTGGGACCGGCTTGAGGATCGTCGCACACAGTGCCGGCGTCAGAATCAACGCGACCAGCACCGACAGCACCATCGCCGACACGATCGTCAGCGAGAACTGACGATAGATCGCGCCGACCGACCCGCCGGAGAACGCGACTGGCACGAATACCGCCGACAGCACCAGCGCCACGCCGACGAGTGCACTCGTGATCTGCTCCATCGCCTTCTTGGTCGCCTCCTTCGGCGACAGCCCCTCCTCGACCATCACGCGCTCGACGTTCTCGACCACCACAATCGCATCGTCCACCAGTAGCCCGATTGCGAGCACGAGGCCGAACATCGACAACGTGTTAATCGAAAAACCGGCGATTGCCATGACTGCGAACGTGCCAAGCAGCACCACCGGCACCGCGATCGTCGGGATGATCGTCGCCCGCAGGTTCTGCAGGAACAGATACATCACGAGGAACACGAGCACGATACCTTCGAGCAGCGTCTTGACCACTTCCTCGATCGACAGCTTCACGAACGGCGTCGTGTCGTATGGATAGTGAACCACCATCCCGTGCGGAAAGTATCGGGAAAGCTCCTCGACCTTGCTTTTCAGCATCTTGGCCGTCGCAAGCGCGTTTGCGCCCGTCGCCAGCTGGATCCCGAGACCCGCGGTCGGCTGTCCCATGTACTTCGTGTCGAATGTGTAGTTTTCCGCGCCAAGCGCCACTCTTCCGACGTCCTTCAGGCGAACCTGTGAGCCGTCCTGGTTGACCTTGAGCAGGATGTTCTCGAACTCACTTGGATTACGAAGCAATGTCGCTTCGGTAAGCGTTGCCTGCAACATAGTGCCCGGCTTCGCCGGTGTGCCGCCAAGCTGCCCCGCGGCGACCTGCACGTTCTGGGTCGCGATTGCAGCCGTCACGTCTGCAGGCGTGAGACCGTAGTTCGTCAGCTTGTTCGGGTCCAGCCAGACTCGCATTGCATACTGCGACCCGAGCAGGAACGTCCGTCCGACGCCATTGATCCGGCTCAGCGGATCGAGAACGTGCGACGCAACGTAGTTCGCGAGATCGTCCTTGGACATGCTCCCGTCCTCGGAATTGAACGCGAACCAAAGCAGCCAGTTGTTGCTGGATTTCGTCACCTGCAGACCAAGCTGTTGCACGACCTGCGGCAGAACCGGCGTCGCGAGCGACAGCTTGTTCTGCACCTGGACCTGCGCCACATCCGGATTGGTGCCGGGGGCGAACGTAATGGTGATGGTCGAGTTGCCCGAGTCGTCACTCGTCGACGACATGTACAGAAAGTTGTCGAGACCGCTCATCTGCTGCTCGATCACCTGCGTCACCGTGTCTTCCACCGTCTTCGCGGAAGCGCCCGGGTAGCTCGACGTGACCTGAATCGCAGGCGGGGCGATATTCGGGTATTGCGACACGGGGAGCGAGAAAATCGACGCAATCCCGGCCAGCATCAGGACAATGGCGATCACCCACGCGAAAATCGGGCGATCGATGAAGAACTTTGCCATGAAACAGGCTCCTTATTATTGCGCGCTCGACGCAGCGGCGGCGCTCGCCGGTGCTCCGCCCGATGCGGCTGCGGCGCCGGAAGCGACAGCGGCCGGCGCGGCGGATACGGCAGCCGCGCCCGAAGCGGCATTGGCTGCCGGCAGTTGCGCCGCGACCGACTTCACCGTCGCACCTGGGCGCACCTTGTCGACGCCCTGCACGATCACACGGTCACCCGCTTGCAGCCCGCCTTCGACGATCCAGTTCTGACCCTGCATGCCGGTCGTCTTGAGTTGCCGTGTTTCGACCTTATCGTGTGCGTTCACGATCAGCGAAACCGGCTGGCCCTTCTGGTCGTGCGTGACGCCGATCTGCGGCACCAGGAACGCGTTCTCGTTCACGCCTTCCTCGATCCGCGCGCGCACGAACATCCCCGGCAGCAGCACGCGGCCCGGGTTCGGGAAGACCGCGCGGATCGTCACCGAGCCGGTTGCCTGGTCGACCGTCACGTCGGAGAACTGCAGCTTGCCGGCTTCCGAATACGTCTTGCCGTCCTCGAGGATCAGCGACACCTTCGCCGCGCCCGGGCCGCTCGTCTTCAGGCGACCGCTCTGCACGTCCTGACGCAGCTTCAATCCCTCGAGGCTCGATTGCGTGAGGTCGACATACACGGGGTCGAGCTGCTGCACCGTCGACATCAGCGTCGCCTGGCTCGCCTGCACGTACGCGCCCGGCGTCACTTGCGAAATGCCGACGCGGCCCGTGATCGGCGAGACAACGTCCGTGTAGCCGAGGTTGATCTGTGCCGTATCGACCGCCGCCTTGCCGGCCGCGACGTCCGCCGCGGCCTGCCCCTGGGTGGCCACTGCGTTGTCGTAGTCCTGCTTGCTGACCGCGTTCGCGGCCACGAGCACCTTGTAGCGCGCGACCAGTGCGTTCTGCGTGACGAGGTTCGCCTGCGCCTTCGCGAGCGTCGCCTTCGCGCTGTTCAATGCCGCGATGTACGGCGCCGGATCGATCTTGTAGAGACGTTGGCCAGCCTTGACGTCGGTACCTTCGGTGAATTCACGGCGCAGCACGATGCCGTCGACCCGCGCGCGGACCTGCGCGACGAGGAACGCACTGGTGCGGCCCGGCAGTTCGGTGAAGACCGCTACGTTTTGCGGCCGAGCCGTCACCACGCCCACTTCAGGCGTCGACGGCGCAGGTGGCGGACTGGTTTTTCCGCAAGCTGCCAGCGATGCAGCCGCGGCTGCGGCAAAAATAAAGCGATTAGAGATCCATTCGATCTTCATGGTGCAGCCTCTGAAAATTACTAGAAACCGCATCAGTCGGCGACATGAACGTCTTCGACTGACACGACAAGGTCCGGAAGCGAGTCATGACCCGGTATTCGCTCACCCGGATCAGCGCCTCGTGTATTTGCCGCAATCGCGTGCTGCCTGAAAGCCAACCCCGATGGGCAGATTCGACTCAGGCCGGCAAAGCGTCCGGTGAATGAGAAACGCCACGCGACAAGGGCTCAACAAAGCACGCGGCAATCAGTCGGAATCGCCGCTGTTATGCAGTCTCGGGATGGCGATGCCGTGCGAACGCGCGGAATGAAATGGGCGAACATCGGGTCACGCGTAAGCGATATCGGATAAATCGATACGGAAAGGATGTGAGCCGGGTGTCGATCCACCGAGTTCCCCTCGCGCACGCTAATGGTCGATCACGCGCCGCTCATCGGAAGGACCCGCTACATCGTGGGCAATTGGGACACTGCACGAACCGGCGACGCTCACCGAAGCGATCAACCGGTCGTCGACTCGGCGCAATGAAGTCAACTCCTTGAAGCTGACACTGCCTGCGTTCCGGGAAGCGAATCGACCTCGCGCTCGCACGCGCATTTCCGCTCGCGGCGGTAGGTGAAAAACTCATTGTTGCGACTCCAGAAAGCTCGGACTTGCGCACACCCTCGTACGCCGAACGTCGTAACATGCCGGACTTCACGCGCTTTGCGTGCTGTCCAACATGTCACCTTGTCTCCTGCGCCTTATGGCGCGAGCCTCCTGATTCCGAAATCGCGGTGATGAATCTGCGCGACGCCGATGGAGCATGCTTCATGCGATGGATTCGGCCGTCCATCATTCGAACGCCGCAGCCCAGATTTTCAGGTTGCCGACGTCAACACAGGGAAAGCCCGGTGGCTATCCAAACCGAAAGGAATGTACCAGCATCGCAATCTTCGACAAATGGCCCGGCGTCGAATGACCTTATGAGCCGGAATCATCAATCGAGCACAATGCGATGTATCGAGGTGAGCCGGTCACCGACCGGCTCGCGAGGCGGAAAGCCTTCAGCGCATCTGCAGAACGATCACGTTGCTGCTGGCCGGATTCGTGCGATCGCGAAGGTGCTTTACCTCGTCGGCATTCACTGCTCCGCCGCGGTTGCCCCACGACGTCCGGACGAAAGTCAGCACGTCCGCGATCTCCTGGTCCGAGAGCTGGTTCCGGAATGGAGGCATCCGATAGGCATCCGGAACGCCGCCCGCGACAACCCGGCCGGACCCGTTCAACGCTACGTTGACGGACGACACGTTCGTACTGGCCATCGAGGATGCGGCGCCAGCAAGAGAAGGGATCCATTGGCCTTGACCGCGTCCGTCCACGCCATGACACGCGCTGCACTTTGCCATGTAGGTTTGTGCACCGTGCACCTTCAACCGCTGATCGACTGCGAGCTGACCGTTGGACGCTGCATCGTATTTCCAGGGCGCGCCGTCCCTTGCGGGGTCGCCCGGCAACGACTTCAGATAATGTGCGACGGCCCGCAGATCATCATCCGTCATGTACTGCGTCGAGTTGTTGAACACCTCGGCCATCGAACCGAACACCACGGAGTGCCCATTCCGGCCCGTTCGGAGGAAGCGAAACACATCGTCCTCGTTCCAGCGACCGAGCCCGGTATTGACGTCGCCTCGCAAGCTGGGCGCATACCAGCCGTCGAGCTCGGCACCGGCGAGATAAAGCGCGCTGCGTTCGTCGAGCGCCTTTTCATTCATCCCTATCCCGCGCGGTGTATGGCAACTGCCGCAGTGACCGAGCCCCTGTACGAGATAGGCACCACGATTCCATTGTTCATCGGCAGACACTTTGGCCTGGTACGCACCGGGTTCCGTGAATACGCCGTTCCATAGCGCGAGCGGCCAACGCATGTTCAGCGGCCACGGAATGTCGCTACGCTTGTTTTCCTCCCGAACCGGCTGTACGCCCTGCAAGAAATACGCATAGAGCGCGCGTACGTCGCCATCGGAGAGCTTCGAGTAAGACGGGTAAGGCATGGCCGGATAGAGTCGATGACCATCGCGCGCGACGCCGTGACGCAACGCGCGATCGAAATCCGACAGCGTATAGCTGCCGATGCCGGTTTCCTTGTCCGGCGTGATGTTCGTCGCGAAGATCGCGCCCATCGGTGTCGCCATCTCGAGGCCGCCAGCGAATGGCGCGCTGCTCGGGGTACTGTGGCATGCGACGCAATCCCCGAGCCGCGCGACATACTCGCCATGCCGAATCAATTCGGCCGACGGCACACCCGCATCCACGACGGTGTCAAACGGCGACACCGGTGTTCGGTTCACGAACCAGGCAACGCCGGCCGCCACGACACCACAGGCGGCCAACAGGATGGTGATGATCTTCTTGAAGCGGCTTTTCGTCATTGTCGGGCGTTGCTTTGCTGGCAAGTTTTCAGGTATCGAACGTATAGCGCGAGAGCGGCATGCTGCGAACGCGCTGGCCGGTCAGCCTGGCGACGGCGTTGGCTACGGCCGGCGGCACTGCGGGCAACGGCGGCTCGCCGTTCCCACCCATCTTCTCGCCGCTCTCGATGATCCGGACGTGTACGCGCGCCATGCGGGCGGGCGGCAGAATCGGATACATGTCGTAGTTGCGCGCGGTCGGTACGCCCTTATCGAACGAAGCCTCTTCCAGCAGGACCTGGGACAAGCCGAGTGCGACGGCTCCGCTCACCTGAGCCTGGATGATGGCCGGGTTGACGATGCTGCCCGGATCGATCGCCTCCCAGATATCGTGCACCTTGACTCGCCCTTGCTCGATCGACACCTCCGCGATCACTGCCGCCTCGGTACCGAACGGGCTCGCCATCGCGACGCCACGAGCGCGGCGCGTACCGTCGCTGGCCGTAAACGGTCCACGCTTCCAGCCGCCGGACATGTCGCCGACGGCTCGCAACAAATTCGTGAGCCGCTTGTTGCCGTTCAGCAACCGCATCCGCAGGTCATACGGGTCGTGGCCACCCTCGTCGGCCAATTCGTCCAGGAACGTCTCATAGAAAAAGTCGTTCATCGAGTTGCCGACCGAGCGCCAATAGCCCTGGATCATCGGGCTCTTCACATAAAGCCGCGCAATGCGACGATCCGGAATCGCGTATTTCTTGCCGGCGAGCCCTTCGACGGCACTGGGATCCACTTTCTCGCCCCGCTTGTTGCTCAGCGCCTCGGTCGGGCCTTCGGTGACCGTCACGGCTTCGAGGGCGATCGGCAGCCCCTCGGCATCGAGCCCGGCACGAAAGCGCACCGCCGCCATCGGTCGTACTGCGTCGCGCAGGAACTCTTCCTCGCGACTCCAGATGACCTTGACCGGTCGTCCGACCGACTTTGCCAGCTGGATCGCCTGTGGATACACGAGTGCCGTGTCGTACAGGAAATGGCGCCCGAAGAACCCGCCCAGTAGCGGGGAATGGATGATCACCTTGTCGGCCGCCAAGCCCGTGCGCTTGACGATGTCGGCCTGGAACATTTCGGGCGCCTGATTTGGCATCCACAGTTCGAGCGAACCGTCCGCGTTGAATCGCGCAAGCGCCGACGGCGGCTCCAGTTGCGCGTGGTTCAGATACTGGCTGTGATAGGTCGCGTCGACCACCTTCTTCGCACGCTTGAACGCCGCATTTGTATCACCCACGACCTCGGCATCGTCGCCAACGCCCGGCTCGTTGGCGAGGCGTTTCGCGAATGCCGCGGTCGAGAAGTCGGCGGGCATGTAACGTACGGTCGAATCCGGCCCCGGCTCACGCCAGTCGACCTGCAGCGCTTCCGCTGCACGCTTCGCGTCCCACCAGCGCTCGGCCACCACTGCGACTGCACCCGGCAGGCGATGAACGGAATGCACGCCCTTCATTGCGCCGACCTGTGCCTCGTTACGGATCGCTCCGACGGTCAACCCCAGCCGCGGGGCATGCTGGACCGCCGCCTGCAGCATGCCGTCCACGCGACTGTCGATGCTGTACATCGCCTTGCCCGTCGATTTCTGGCGGACGTCGACACGCTGGACCGGCTTGCCGATCCACCGGAACTGCGCTGGGTCCTTCAGCTTCACGCTCGCGGGATCGGGCACCGGCAGGTCCATCGCGCGCGATGCGAGCTGCCCGTAGTCGAGCGAGCGACCGGACGCGCGATGAATCACCTTGCCCGGCTCCGTGCTCAGTCCATCAACCGGCACGCGCAGTTGGGCTGCCGCCGCCTGCAGCAGCATCTGGCGCGCCAGAGCGCCCAGGCGACGCATCGTCGGATAACTCCTGCGAACCGACATGCTGCCGCCAGTAATCCGCATGCCGTTGTCCATGACCTTGTACTCGGCACCCGGCGGCGCGCTTTCCACGACAAAACGCGCAGGATCGGCATCGAGTTCCTCGCCGACGATCTGTGCCATCGCAGTAAAGACACCCTGTCCGCCTTCCATGAACGGACTGAGCAGCCGGATCGTGTTGTCCGGACGAATCTCCAGAAACGCCGGCACGCGAGTCCCGGGAGCCGCGGTCGTCGCAGCGGCAGCGGCGCGCGCAGGACGAACCGGCAGGCCGAAACCGAGGACGAGCGCGCCCGCAGCGGTGCCCGCACTGGCAAGAAGGAAGCGGCGCCGGGAAATGTTCGTCGCCTCGCCGGCCGGAAACGTATCGTCCTGCACCTGCGTGTCGGCTACCTGCTTCATGCCTCACCCCGCTCGTTTTCCGACGTGCCCGACGCGTTACCCGCAACTGCACTCACCACCGCGATGCCCGCCAGCGTGGCGGTGACGGCAGTCGCGGCGGGCGGCACCACCGCATCGGATCGCGCGGCATGCGGCGAGGTATTGCCACCCGACAGTTCTTCCACGGCCGCACGAATCGCGTTATAGGTGCCGCAGCGACACAAGTTGATCATCGCAGCGGCAACCTGTTCGTCCGTCGGGTGCGGGTTCTGTTTCAGAAGCGCGGTCGCGGCCATGACCTGGCCGGACTGACAGTAACCGCACTGCGGCACCTGATGCTTGACCCAGGCTTGGACGACTCGCTTGCCGACACCGTCTTCCTCGATCGCTTCGATCGTCGTGATCTTGCGCCCCTCAACACTTTCGACCGGCATCACGCAGGAGCGCGTCACCACGCCATCGACGAGAACCGAGCACGCGCCACATTGCGCAAGACCGCACCCGTACTTGGTACCGGTCATCCCGAGTTCGTCGCGGATAACCCATAGCAACGGCGTGTCCCCGTCGGACTTTACCGGGTAAGTCTTCCCGTTGATCTGAAGCTGCATGGTTCTCCCATCTTCTCGTGAGGCCGAAACTCGTGAGTGCGGCATTCCAGCCAATTGGCATGGAACCGGTACCTGACATTTGGGTCCGATGCTAGCACGCAGTCAGGCCTCAATTAACCGGTCTGTACACATTGGTCTTATCAGGCTAGCTAATGAATCGAAACCGCTTCCTTGTAGACGGACTATGCTTAGTCGACGGGATCAACGACAAGTATCGAGATACTTCGGATAAGCAAATCCACGCTATAAATATGCATACCTAATCTAGTCAAGATCAGCATTCCATCCGCGTTCAAAAGATCTGCCACATTGAGCCTTGAACGGCGCAATGAACTTCTATCTGACCAGATCGCTCATTCCATGCGGTGTTATCGGTGTGGCACGCCAAGGACGGCGAACCCGCCGTCCACATGGCGGTCGTGGCGGTCCCCTCACGGCTTGACCATGACCTTGACCGCTTCGCGGTTGTCCATTGCGCGATAACCGTCCGGTACGCCGTCCAGATCCACCGTTCGGTCGAACACGCTCCCTGGCTGGATGCGTCCTTCGAGTACGTCCGGCAGCAGGTCTGCAATGTAAGCCCGCACCGGAGCGGGTCCGCCGCCAACGGTTACGTTTCCGAAGAAGGCCTGCTGCGAACCCGGCATGGCCACGTAATGCGGCACCCCCACTCTCCCGATCGCGCCGCCCGGCCGTGCGATTCCGATGGCCGTAATCATCGCCTGGTCCGTACCGACACATTCGAGGATTGCATGAGCTCCGAATCCCCCGGTCAAGGATCGGACTTTCTCGATCGCCTCCTCGCCTCTTTCGGAAACGACGTCGGTCGCCCCAAACTCCCGTGCCAGTTCGATGCGGCCCGGGTGACGCCCGAGCAGGATGATGCGTTCGGCGCCCAGCCGCTTGGCCGCAATCACGCCGCACAGCCCGACCGCGCCGTCGCCGATCACCGCGGCTGTCTTGCCGGGCCCGACCCGGGCCGTGAGAGCCGCATGGTGCCCGGTGCCCATCACGTCCGACAGCGTGAGCAGCGAGGGCATCAACGCATCGTCCTCAGCAACGGGCAACACTGCAAGCGTGCCATCTGCAAACGGGATTCTCAGTGCTTCGGACTGGGCGCCTTCGTTGTTTCCCCAACCGAAGAAACTGCCGTGAACACACGCAGTGTGGAGATTCTCGTGGCAGAAAGTGCACGTGCCGTCGGAAAATGCGAATGGCATGACCACCACGTCGCCGCGTTTGAGCGTCCGCACGTCCTTTCCGATCGCCTCGACTACGCCGATCGCTTCGTGGCCCATACGTTGCCCGCGCTCGGCGATCGAATCTTCGCCGCGGTAAGGCCACAAGTCACTGCCGCAAATACACGCGCGCGTGACACGGATGATCGCATCGGTAGGCTCGACGATGGTGGAGTCGGGTACTTTCTCGACACGCACATCGCCCGCGCCGTACAGAATGGTTGCTCGCATGGTGATCTCCTTCGTCTCGGACGAGAACAAGGTTGCTTGTGAGACTGCGGCTTCAATACCCCGCGGCACGCCGCGTGTGCGCCTTTCTGCAAATCAACTGCTTCAAAAGAGCGCGACGCCAGTCAACTCCTCGAGCGCGTCCATCAGGTCACCCTGGAACTGGACATCCACAGCCTCGGCAGCAGGTTCTTGCCGCTTCCGATGATGCCAATAGCCGCCACTTGCCATCACCGCGGGATCGTCACTGGCTGCCAGCCAGGTCTGCGTGAGGTGCCCCAACGCGAGATCGTCCGGCGCACCGGCGCCGCCCATTCGAGTCGGCACCCAGCCGGGATCCACTGCATGAGTCAGGACGTCGGGCCAATGGCGTGCGGCCGCCAGCGTCAGCGCCGTCAAATACAACTTGCTTTCCGAATACGCGTGCTCCGAATTCCATCGACGCTGAAGCCAGTCGATGTCGCCGAGGTCGCTGCGGACGCCCCGGTGCATGCTGCTGCTGAGGTATATCAGTCGTGAAGGACGTTCGATCAGCGCGGTCAGCAGGTACGGTGCGAGGACGTTGACGGCAATCGTACCGGCGTGTCCGTCGACGGTCGTGTTCCGACCGGACAGATATGCACCGGCATTGTGAATCACCGCATCCATGCGTCCCATGGCATTGACCCGATCGGCGATTCGTCGCGTCTCGACGCCGCTCGCGAGGTCGCCGACGATCACGCCCATCGCGTGCCCGGCAAGATCGCTCACGGCAGATGCGCGTGCCTGCGAACGCGCGTGCAGCAGCACCTGATGCCCTTCGCCAATCAGGGTCGCCGCCGCTGCGCGCCCAAGTCCGTCAGTGCTACCGGTGATGAAGATCCGTGCCACTGGTGCATTCCCTTCCGTCCATCGACCGGGGCACGAGCGTTACCGCCTCGCGCTCCCGGTCGACTACGGATTAGTCACGCCCGTTGCGAAACTGACGGGTGAGTTCCGCGACGCGCTTGCCGAGATGGGCCGCCGTCTTGAGGTCGCTTTCGATCGGCGAGAGTTCCGGGGATTCGTCCTTGGAATAGGCCATTGCACCCAGCCAACCGCCGATCCGGTTCTGCTCGTCGTCCGATTTCCCGGGGAACAGATCGAGGCCGACCCAGATCATCCCGTGCTGCGCGGCAAACAGTGCCATCGAAACGAGCGAGTTCAGCTTGTCACCATGGATCGCGCCGGAGTTGGTGAACCCTGCGGCAATCTTGTTCCGCCATTTTTGCGGAACCCACGCCGTACGCGTCGAGTCTTCCATGAACTGCTTGAATCGGGCGCTGACGAGCCCGTTATAGGTCGGCGAACCGAAGATGATCGCGTCGCTGGCCTCCAGCACGTCCCATTGAACCGGGCCGTCCGCTACCGCGAACAGCTGCACTTCCGCGCCGTGGACTTCCCGGGCGCCCTCGGCAATCGCTTGAGCCTGTTTTGCCGTATGACCATAGCCGCTGTCGTACACGATGGAAATCAACATCACAATCCTTTCGATTAATCAATACCGGGCATTATCGCGACAGCGATGCCTCGCGAGAACGCGGGTCCGGGTTGAACGATCTCCAACGTGAGGTTGATAATCGGCGGGACACGACACCGTTAGACTGGCACCCATGGACTCCTCGCAACGCGTACGCGCGATACTCTCCTTTGTGCAAGCGGCACATAGCGGCAGTTTTTCTGCTGCAGCACGGAATCTCGGCATCTCTTCGGCCGCAGTCAGCAAGAACGTGGCAAGTCTCGAGCAAGCGCTCGGCGTGCGCCTCGTCAACCGGACAACGCGGTCGCTCAAGCTCACCTCGGAGGGCGGTGCGTTTCTCGAGCAGGCGCAGATTGCCCTGGACGCGCTCGATGCCCTTGATGCAGCCGTGGGTTCGGTTTCGGGACAGCGTGTAGCGCCGAGCGGCCGTGTACGTATCTCGACAAGTGCCGCGTTCGGGCGTAACCAGGTTCTGCCGGCGCTGCCGGCTCTGCTGGCGCAGTATCGCGACCTACGTGTCGAGGTAGACTTTGACGACCGGCGCATCGATCTGGTCCAGGATGGATATGATCTGGCGATACGCGGGGGACAGATCGCGGACTCGTCGCTGGTTTCCCGGTCGGTGTGCCAACTGAACATGGCTCTTGTGGCATCGCCGGCTTACCTCGCGGAGGCCGGAACGCCGCGCACCGTTCAGGAGCTGAGCCGCCATCGGCTCATCGGACGCCGCTTTCTTGCGGGGCGACTTTCTCCGTGGATGTTTCGACAGACGGACGGAACACTGGCAGAGTTCGCCGTTTTCGCCCCCGTCGTCACGGTGTCGGCTCCAGAAGCCGCGGCACAGGCGGCGCTGGAGGGGCTTGGCATCGCACAAGTCGGCATTCACCACGCATGGGCCCATCTACGCGCCGGCGAGTTGAAGACCGTGTTGACCGACTGCCATCATCCGGGCACCTACGAGATGGTGCTGCAGTACCCGCATCGCGCGCTGCTGGCGCCGCGCGTGCGCGTCACGGTCGATCACCTGCTCGACGCGTTCGCGCATGACGAAGCCCTCCACGTTCCGATCGCGACGATGGCCGAATTTCAGGCTTGATCGAACGACCGGCACACCACCCGTCACTCTTCTACACGGTGCACGGGTGATCACCACAACTGGATCGCGGCACTCAGGTATTGATATACACGCACTTCGAATACAGATACGTGTCGAGATGCGCGCGACCGCCTTTCGCGCCATATCCGCTGAATTTCGTCCCGCCAAATCCCACCAGCGGGTCGATCAGCCCATAGCAGTTCACCCACATGACGCCAGTATGGATGCCTTTCACGACTCTCAGCGCAGTGGAGATGTCCCTCGTCCAGACCGCGCCGCCCAGTCCGTACTGAGTGTCGTTGCCGAGCCGGATCGCCTCTTCGATCGTATCGAAAGGGATGACCGACAATACCGGCCCGAAAATCTCCTCCTGCGCGATCCTCATCCTGTTGTCGACATTCGCAAACACCGTCGGCGTGACGAAATAGCCGTCGGCGAACGGCCCCCCGAGGCGCTCCCCGCCACACACCAGCTCGGCCCCCTCCTCCGCCCCCACCCTCACGTACGACATGACGCGCTCGAGCTGCCGCTCCGAGATCAACGGGCCAAGTTGCGCGCCGGCATCGAGGCTATGACCGACCCGAACCGACTTCGCGAAATCGGCGACGCGCGCGCAGAACTCCTTGACGATCTGGCGTTGCACGAACACGCGCGTTCCCGCGAAGCAGATCTGCCCGGAGTTGTTGAATACGCCCATCGCAGCGCCCGGCACTGCCTTGTCCAGATCGGCGTCGGCAAAGATGATGTCGGGCGACTTCCCCCCGAGTTCGAGCTGCAGTTTCTTGATGTTGACGGCCGACGCTTCGATGATCTTGCGTCCCGTCTCCGTCGATCCGGTGAACGCGATACGATCGACGTCGGGATGTCTGGCCAACGCCGCGCCTGCGACATGTCCCAGCCCGGTCACCACGTTGATGACGCCCGGGGGAAGACCGATTTCATGCAGCAACTCGACCGCACGCAGCACGCTCAGCGATGCGTCTTCTGCCGGCTTCAGGACCACCGTGCACCCACTAGCCAGCACGGCTCCGACGAGCCACCACTGGCTGCCGAGTGGGCCGTTCCACGGGATGATGCCGCCGATTACACCGACCGGCGCCTTGATCGACATCGTGGCCACTTCCCCCGGCAACCCGTTCTGCAAGGTTTCGCCCGTGATGTTGCCGGCCTGTGCCGCAAAAAACAGGATCATCTTCAGAATCGACGCCTTCGTCGCACGGGTGCGCGAAATGGGCGCCCCCATGTCGATGGACTCGATTTCAGCCAGCTCATCGAAATTGCGTTCCATGGCCTCGTGCGCGCGATACAGGAACGCCTGCCGCTCATACGTCGTCCATCGGCTCCACGGGCCTTCGAACGCTGCACGCGCCGCCCGGACCGCCCGATCGACGTCGACATCGCCACCGTCTGCGAGATGCCCCAGCACCTGGCCCGTCGAAGGATCCCGGGTTTCAATCGTCTGGCCGGACGCCGCGGGAACGGCCTGTCCGTCAATCCAGAGTCCGTGGCGCTCCCTCGACAGGAAACGCCGGGTTGCCGCGCTCGGTTCGATGACTTCGGGTTGCTGACTCATACGCATATTCCTCTGCTTGCTGACTGTCTTGCCGAATTGGCCATTTGGGAGTGAATGGTCATGCAGCACGATCGATGAGCGGCCAATACGATCATCGATATGAAGATGGCCCGGAAAATCCGCACCGCGAAACTAAATGACAAACACACCCTTGCCGCCACTTTGGCGATTGAATGATTCGTACGCGGCTTCCGCTTCGTCGAGCGTCCACTGATTCGTGAAGAGCGCGTCGAGGTCGATGCCCCGCTCGACGACAAACTGCGCGCAAGCCTGTTGCGCCTGGATCGACATCGTCCACGAAGTCATGATGCGAAGTTGACGACGCAACATTTTGGCAACCGAGATACTGACCTCCGCGCCGATGCCGACAAGACAAACCGTTCCCCACGGACGCACGGCATTGAGCGCTGCCTCGCCAGCCGCGGCAGCGCCGGCCGTCTCGAGTGCCATGCTCGCGCCTTTGCCACGAGTGAGTTCACGAATGGCATCCGGTACGTTTCCATCGAGAGGATTGACGACGTGATCGGCGCCGAATTCCTTCGCCTTGTTCCGACGACTCTCGTCGATATCAAGCGCGATGACTTCCGCGCCCTGCGCCTTAGCCAGGAGCGTTGCGGACAGGCCGACCGGGCCCTGCCCGAAAATGGCGACGGTGTCGCGGCCCGTGATTCCCATGCGTTCGAACGCGCCCCACGCCGTGCCCGTCCCGCAGGAAATGGCGGCGCCGGCGGCAAAGCTCAACTGGTCGTGCAGCGGGACCAGCGTATCGGCAGGCACCTTCATGTAGGGTGCGTGACCGCCATGGGCGTCTGTGCCGTACACCGTCACGGGTACGTCCTGGCACATTTGCGGCCAGCCCGAACGACAGTCTTCGCAACCGCCACAGCCGCGGTAGTGATGGACCATCACGCGCGTCCCGATGCGCGCATACGGGTGAATGACGCCCGGCCCTACGGCAACCACCACGCCGCAGGGTTCATGGCCGCCGATCACAGGTGTAGCCACTGCGCTTCTCGGGCGTCGATAGAAATGCAGGTCGCTACCGCACATGCCGGATGCCTTGACGTCAATCACGACCTCGCCCGGGCCCGGCGTCGGGTCCGGCACTTCCATCAACTCGACCTTGCAATCTCCGCGAAATACGATGCCACGCATAATGACGACCCTCTCCAGTGCTCTGATATTCAGAAGGCTGCATGTTCGTCCAGACCCACACAGCCTCGACTTCGGTTCAACGAACGACGACTCAAATCTTGCTATGTGCCCGCGGCGGATGTGCAAGCGGATCTTGCGCCGAAAGATCCGCTTCAGGTTCGACATCTTCCAGCGACTGTTGATTGGTCTCGATGCCAGCCACCGCGAGGATCAACGCAACCAGGACGTACAAACCAGAAACGGCAGTGATGACCCCACCGATTCCGTAGTGATCGAACACGTACAGGATTACGAAGGGACTGCCGATAAGTCCGAGACGCCCGGCCGTCTGCGCGAACCCGGCCCCTCGGAAACGGTATTCGGTAGGGAACAGCTCCGGCGTTCCGCCCAGGCCAAGGATGAGGGCCACGGCCACGGCCGAGACAAGAAAGAAGCCGCAGGTAATGATGGCCACCGACGATGTCAAGAACGGATAGACGACGCACGTCGCAGCACAAATTACCGCGGCAAGCGCGACGCCCCAACGGCGGCCAAGACGATCGGCGATGAAGGTACAGAGAAGCGGCCCCGCGACCCATCCACCCATCATCGCGGCATTGAAGCCCAGCGAGTGCGTGACGCTCATGCCCTGCTTGACGAAGAAAGTCGGCATCCAGCCCGAAATCGTGTATGAGCCGAACAGTACGATGACGTTGACGGCAACCGCCACCAGCGTCCGCCGAATGACCGGGCGGCTGAAGAGCACCGACACATTCACATGGCGAGGCTCCGTCGAGCTGGTTCGCGCGAGTTGTACAGCAGGTTCCGTCACGCCGGCTTCCGCTTCGATACGTTTCAGGATCGCGTCTGCCTCGGCGCCACGCCCAACCCGCTCGAGCCACCGCGGCGATTCCGGCAGGTGACGGCGCAGATACCAGAGCCAGAGCGTACCCACCCCGCCGATCACGAACATTGCGCGCCAGCCGAGCGTCGGAATCGTGACCATCCCGACCACCGAGGTAATGAACACTCCAGCGCCAGTGATGATGCCAAGCAGGCCGAGGTATCGGCCTCGCTGCTGCGGCGGTACAAACTCAATGATGAGGCCATATCCCATTACATACTCGGCGCCCATCCCGATGCCCATGATGAAGCGCATCACGATGAGCCAGTGCATCGAGGGTGCAAAGGCAGATGCCAGCGCCATCACGCCAAAGATGGCAAGGTTGAATTGATAGGCGAACAACCGCCCGAACCTGTCGCTCAGCCAGCCCGACAGCGCGGCGCCGATCATCAGCCCCAGAAACGTGGCGGACATGAACAGCGAATTGAGTTCCAGTGTGGACCACTGGCTATGCAGCATGGCGGCCAGCACCGAGCCCGACAACGTGTTGTCGAACGAGTCGAAAAACATGCCCATGCCGACCAGCCAGAGCACGCGGCGGTGGAAAGGTCCGATCGGCAGGCGATCCAGTCTCGCGCCTGCGTTTACACGGTTCATCATGATGGGTAACACTCCTGAAATATCCAACGAACGACTGCGGTGAAATCCCGGCAGTCGCCAGGCAAATTCATTCGACGCTGTCGGGCCAACGAGTCTGCGCAGTCAATGCCGCTCCGAATCGCTCGTACTCGCACGGATCGAAGAACCGTTCGCTCGCGGTATATCGCCTTTGCGTCGGAATGGAAATCGGAAAATCGATCTCGGTCGCACGGCGGAAACTCAATTCGAGCTTGATGCCGTTCGGATCGTGAACGAACAGTTGCCAGATCGGTCCGTCATCCAGGTTTTGCTCTTTGAAGGTCAGGTCCAGGCGCTCGAAGTGGACCCGATACCATCCGAGTCCGTTCGCCTGGAACGCAATATGATCGACCGTCCCACGCGCATTGTCTGTCGAGACTTGCCCGCACTCATCGGCAGCAGCTCGCCCGCCATAGACGTGCAGCACCGCGGATTCGCGGGTGCCCGGCGCAGCGAGCCATGCGCCCATGGAAGTCAAGCTCCCCGGCCTCGGTACCGGGACGAACCCCAATGCATCGCGGTAAAAGGCGACTGTCGTGTCCAGGTCTATCGCCCGGATCGCAACGTGGCCTATGTTCCCTATCGTCATGATCTGTCTCCGTCCTGCTGCATCTCCGGCTCGAGCCGGCATCCTCTGTCGGAGCGGGCTGCAGTCGCCCGCTCCGGAATCACCACGCACAACTCCGAACGACAGCTGTCCTTCGCACAGGTTCAGAACTTGTGCACCAACCCGACAACGACGCCCACCATGCTGCGAGACGACGACGGCGTGGCGTTGTAGGTATCGCCGATCGTCGCGGTCGCATTGATAATGCTGCCGGCTCCGGTCGTCCCGAGTGTCTTTCCGCCGGCTCGAGCGTAGGCCTCCAACGCATAGAGATTCGTTCTCTTCGACAACGCGTAGAACTCGCCAAGCGTGAATTGCTGGTACCGGGCACTGTCCGAGATGCCGTTCGCCTTCGTGGCGCGCGTATAGCTATAGCCGGCGGCCAGGTCCCACACCGTTGCGGGCTTCCAATGAACTGCGACACCGCCGGTGTTGAAGATTTGTGTGTTGTGGAATGCGGAACCCGAACCCGGGATATATTGAACATTCGTATAAGTGCCTCGAATGTCCAGCGTCGACGTGATCGCATAGCTCGCGCCGACGGCGAAACGTTGCTGCCCCTGCGCCGTCTGATAGCCGTTCGTCACGGACGACACGCCGGCTTGCGCCCCCGCGTTCGAGGTCGTCGAGCTCGCGCCAAACGGCCCGCCGCCCAGCGTCGCGTTGTCGATTCTCGATACCCCGACGCCTACGCCGAAGGGGCCGCGGTCGTAGCGTGCGGCCACACTCCAACTCGCGCCACGATTGACACTACCCGGCACGCCACCGAACGAATACGAACCGCTTACGGTAAATCCGTAAAGCATCGGCGACGTATAAAGAATCGTATTGTTGGTCCGGTAAACGGTATCGAGACCGTCGACGTCGCCGGAATGCGCACCGAAGCCCGTAAGCGGAACTGTCGGACCGAATCCGTACATGATCTGGTAATAAGACATGTACTGTCGGCCGGCCGTGACGGTACCGTAGCTCGGATTGGTCATCCCGACGAATGCTTGCCGGTTGAAAATCAGTCCATCGGTCGTTTCCGCGCCATTCAGCGTATTGAAACCTGCCTCGAGGGTAAAGATGGCCTTGGTCCCTCCGCCGAGATCCTCGGAACCTTTGAGACCGAAACGGCTTCCGTAGGCGACGCCCGTGATCATTTTCACGACGGAATGCCCACCGGCATTCGAACCGAGCGCCGATTGATTCGACGCGTAGGCGAAGCCGTTGTCGATGATGCCGTACAGCGTGACACTGCTTTGGGCGAACGCGGGCGCGCTCGCGAGTGCGGCGATACCGACAATCGCCAGTTTGCTCTCCATACCTGCTCTCCTCACCATGACTCTCCTTTTATGACGTCACGTTAGTACGACTTATTTTTATGATTTGCCGCTGAACCACTCGATTCGATTGATTGCCCTGCCGATTCTGGTTTCACGTAGCGCCGAGTCACTTCCCTCGGCAGGGGCAATCCCAAGTAACATCAAGAAGCGCGGTCCGTTTGGCGCGCCCCAAGCCCGGCGCCTGTTAGGCGTCGAACCCGAGCATCGCCTTGACTTCGAGATACTCTTCGATACCGAATACCCCCATCTCGCGGCCATTTCCGGAACGCTTGTACCCCCCCATCGGAGCAGCCGGATTGCTTGCGACACCGTTGAAAAACACGCGTCCCGCCCGGATTCGGGAGCCGATCGCACGCCCTCGCTCCTTGCTGGCACTGAACACATATCCGCCGAGGCCATACTCCGTTCCGTTCGCGATCTCGATTGCCTCATCGTCACTGGAATAGGTCATGACGACGAGAACCGGACCGAAAATTTCCTCTTGGGCGATCCGCATCTCCGGCTTCACATCGGCGAAGACGGTCGGTTTGATGAAGTACCCGCTCGCGAGCCCTGCGGGAAGCCCCGGACCACCCGTCACCAGCGTGGCGCCTTCCTCGAGTCCGATCCGGATATAGTTTTGAATTCGTTCGTACTGGCTTCGGTTCACCACCGGCCCCATCGTCACCGATTCGTCCAACGGATTTCCGACACGCACTTTGCCGGCCTCGACCCGCAGCATTTCGAGGAACGTATCGCGCTGACGCTCATGGACCAGAATGCGAGTCGGCGCGTGACAAGACTGCCCCGAATTGGTAAATGCACGCGTGATGTTCCATTCGGCCGCTGCCCGAAGATCCGCATCGTCCAGAACGATGTTTGCCGACTTGCCGCCAAGTTCCTGGCACACTCGCTTGACGGACGGCGCAGCCGCCTCCGCGACCAAAATGCCAGCGCGCGTCGAGCCGGTGAACGACACGAGATCGACGTCCATGTGACGGCTCAGTGCATTACCGACCACCGGCCCGTTACCGTTGACCAGGTTGAAGACGCCCTTCGGCACCCCGGCCTCGTCCAGGATCTCGGTCAGCAGGATCGCCGACACCGGAGTGAATTCGCTGGGTTTCAGGATCGTCGTGCAACCGGCCGCAAGCGCATAGGCGAGCTTCGTTGCAATCAACTGGATTGGCCAGTTCCACGCGGTGATGAGCGCGCATACGCCGATCGGTTCGCGGCGCACGAGGTTGCCGTCGAGTCGGGTTTCGAACGCGTAGTCGCGCAGCGTCGCAACCGCCTGCTTGAACGACGCAAGCGCAGCCGTCGTGTGGATTTTCTGGCTGACAGGTGTACCGAGTTCCTCGGTGACCGCTGCAGCGAGTTCAGCCTCCCGTGCAGAAAACCGCTCGATGATACGGGCGAGCAACGCGAGCCGCGCTCCTTTCGTCGTCGCGCTGAATGACGGGAATGCGGCTCGTGCCGCTCGAACTGCGCGCTCCACGTCTTCGGTCCCGCCCAATGCGACAGTCGCAAAGGGCTGTTCCGTCGCCGGATTGATCAGCCTCCACGTCTCGCTGACTGTCGGCTCGACCCATTGCCCGTCGATATAGATCTTGTCGTACGATCGCACTTCAACTCCTTGGCTGTTTGACGGCGCCGGTCATGCACCGGCGCCCCTGAATCACGACGCCTCGATGATCCGGATATCGCGCTCGGCACCGTCCGCGAGCGCCTTCAATGCAGCTTGATACTCGGGGCTGTCGTGCGTCGCGATCGCCTGCGCGATGCTGTCGAACTCGATGAGGACCGTGCGCTCAGCGACGCCCTGCTCGTACACCTGCGCCGGGACCCCGCGTGCGATGAATCGGCCACCACCGCCCTGAATGGCCGGGCCGGCAAGTTTGCCGTATGCCGCGAGCGCATCGCTGTTCTTGATCGCCCGATATGCTGCAATCCAATATGCCTTTGCCATGCTTCCTCCAGTTTTCGCCGTGCATTTCGCACTGAACGGTTGAAAATCGACCTCGCACGTCCTGCGCGATGATCAGTAGGTAATGAATTCGGAATGATTCAGAAACGCAGGCGACGCGCCTTTTCCGCTGCCGCGCCATATAGGAACGAGAGATCGGTCCCGCTGGAAATGTAGCGGGCACCGAGCGCCACCAATTCACGAACGAACTCGGGATCTCCACCGAGACCGCCTACGCCGAGGTGTTTGCCATGCTTCCTGCAGGCCTCGAGGCATCGACGATAGGCATCCTTGATCAGTTCGTGCTGCAATTGCCCGGTTATTCCCAAAGACGCACACAAGTCGTTCGTACCGACGAACAGCATGTCCACGCCCTCGACTGCGGCAATCGCGTCTACCTGATCGAGTGCCTGCCCCGTCTCGATCATGACCACCACCATCGTCGCGTCGTTCATCGCCGCAAAGAGCTGATCTGTCGGCATGCTTCTAAAGCCTACGTGCGGTAGCCCGCCAGTGAACGAGCGCGTTCCGGTGGGAGGGTACTTGGCGGCCTGGACCACCGCCGCCGCTTCGTCCGCCGACTGTACGTGCGGCGCGATCACGCCGAGCGCACCGCCATCGAGCACGCGGGTGATATCGTCCGGCGCGCCCGCTGGAACCCGAACGAACGGCGTGATCCCCTGCCCCAGCGCTGCCATGCAAATTTGAGACGTCGTTTCGACGGAGAAGCTGCTGTGCTCGAGGTCAATATAAATCGAGTCAAATCCGGCGGTTTTCGCAATGACGGCTATCTCAGCCGTTCGCACCAGCCTGGCCGTCATGGACAGAACAACCTCGTCTTTTGCGAGCTTATTCTTTACACGATTGAGGACGACTCCCCCTTCGCTCTCCTCCATCAAAATCTCCATTTATCTAAGAAGTATTTGTCACTCATATGCCGGAAAAACATACAAGCACCAAAATCGCGATTTGATGATCTACCGCAGCCAAAACCATGTCAAGGAAGGTGCCGCGGACCTATAACCTCAGGATATATCCGGCCCTCCCCTAATCTGGATCAATGCGTAGATACCCCTCTAAACTGAACTTACGCAGCAGGAATGCGGTTTTATCTCGTGCAGATTTAAAGGAGCGACACGTGAAAGTAGCTGAAGCGGCGAAGGCTGAATCGGGAGTAGTAGGCAGCATGCGCGAAGGCGTGCTGGAGCAGAAGATCTTGTTGACGGGGGACGACGACACCCCGAACAACTACGTTCTCAACCTGGGCCGGACCGGCTCCGGTGGCTGGCAGGCGCCGCGCCACCGCCACAACTTCGACCAGATCCGGTACGTGATCAAGGGTACGTTCCCGTATGCAAAGGACAAGACGCTGCCGGAAGGTTGGGTCGGCTATTTCCCGGAGAGCGTCTACTACGGCCCGCAGGATCGCCCGGAAGGTCTCGAAATGGTGGTCTGTCAGTTCGGCGGCGCCAGCGGCAACGGTTATATCAGCGTGGAGCGCCGCGAGGCGGCAAACGAAGTCCTGAAACAGAAGGGTGAATTCAAGGACGGCGTGTTTACCTATTACGACGAGAGTAACAAGAAACATAATAAGGACGGGTTTGAAGCCTGCTACGAGCAAATTACCGGCAACAAGCTTGTTTACGCCCCGCCTCGTTATCATGACTTGATCATGATGAATCCCGAAAACTATGCGTGGGTCACGGACTCCGAGCCCGGCGTTTCGGTGAAATGGCTCGGCTCTTTTACCGAAAGAAATACGCGAATCGGTTTTGTGCGTATCGAGCCGAATGCCGAATTCTCGGCTGGCATGCAGGACGCAACGGAACTGCTCTACCTGAGCAAAGGTCGCGTGTCCCTGAACGGTCGGGAATTCGGCCCGGAGTCTGCCTTCGAGTTCGGAGCCAACGAGGGCCCGATCAAGATCTCTGCCACGGAACCGACGGAACTTCTCCGGATCGTTCTCCCGAAGTTCTGACCGAACAGATTCAGACCCAATCGAATCATCTAAGGAATATCGAATGAAGCTCGCCCGTATTTTGTTTGAATCCACCGAACGGCTTGGCGTGGTCGATGTGGAGAAATCCCGTGTCCGGCTGCTGGATCCCTCCCTGCGCGATATGGCAGACCTCATCGAACGCCAAGTAGCCTCCGGCGATATCGACGGCGATGCGGAGCCCATCCCGCTCGATCGTGTAAAGGTACTCGCGCCGATCGTGCCCCGCCGAAACGTTTTCTGTGTCGGCAAGAACTATCGCGAACACGCAAAGGAGTTCGCGGGTAGCGGCTACGAAGCAGGCGCCGTTAAAGGTGCTGAAATCGACGAGTATCCGGCCGTCTTCAGCAAGCCGCCGTCGACGATCGTCGCTGATGGCGACGATGTGCTGCTCCATTCGCACGTCACGACGTCGGTCGATTACGAGGCCGAACTCGCGGTCGTCATCGGCAAAGGCGGACGCGATATCCGCGCGGAAAACGCACTCGAACACGTGTGGGGCTATACGATCATCAACGACGTGACCGCTCGCGATCGTCAGCGGCAACACAAGCAGTGGTTCCTCGGCAAGTCCCTCGATACCTTCTGCCCGATGGGTCCGTGGATCACCACCGCTGACGAGCTGCAATCCGACAACCTGAATGTGCAGTGCTGGGTCAACGGCGAACTCCGCCAGAACGCGAATACCCGCGACCTGATTTTCGGCATCCCGACCCTAATCGCGACGCTGTCCGCAGGCCTGGAACTGCGACCGGGCGATGTCATCGCAACGGGAACGCCGGCCGGCGTCGGTATCGGATTCACCCCGCCTCGCTTCTTGAAGTCTGGCGACGAGGTCAGGATCACCATCGAGGGTATCGGTACTCTGACAAACCGCTTCCGGTAATGTACCGTAGCGTACAAATGGGTCTGGTTCGTCCGGATCCGGGACGACGGTCAAGCCCGGATCCGAGCGACGCGGGGCGCAGGAATGCGTTCCGCTCGACCCTCCTGTGTACGCATACCGGTCAGAGTGATGCCATGACAACAGCCGTGACTCCGGAACCCGCCAAAATTCAGTCCCGCAATACTCCGGTTCACGGAGAAGGCGGTACGATCCCTGGCCTTGCCATGGATCCGCGAAAGCTGCTGTACATGGTCACCGCGATCGAACAGGGAAGTCTCTCGAAGGCGGCAAAGAAGCTGTCCATTTCGCAGCCGGCATTGACGAAATCGATGGATCGCCTCGAGAGCGACCTGGGCATGAGGTTGCTGGAGCGAACACCGACCGGGATCGTTCCGACCGCGCTTGGCGAACTGCTCTACTCGCACGCCAAGCATATTCGCGACGAGATCGACCTCGCGGAGACGCGTTTGCAAGCCGACACCGGCGCAACCAACGTGATCACGCTTGGCACGCTCCCCAGCCTGGCAAGCCGGATCCTGCCGCTGGCTGTCGCCCGTTGGCGAGAACAGGTTCCGAACGTATTTTTGCGCGTAGTCGAGAAGGTACAGGTCGAGCTCCTGCTCGGGTTGCTTCGCCGGGAATTCGATTTCGTGATCGGCCAGACGGAGTTCTTCGACATTTTTCCGGAAGGCCTCAAGCAGCGGGTGCTGTTCCGCGACAGGCTCTGCGTGTTCGCACGCCCGGATCATTACCTCTTCGGGCTCCAGGCATTGTCGTGGGCAGATCTCGCGCAGTTTCCGTGGGTATGCCCGATGGTCGGCTGGCAGCAACGCGCAGCGCTCGAACAACTGGTCGCCGCCGAAGGTGTACCGCCGCCAAAGCAATTGATCGAAAGCGGTTCGATCGAGTTTACGAAGACCTTGATCGCGGAAAGCAATCATCTGGCGCTGCTGCCGGCTCACTCCGCGATGCCCGACGTCCGGGCCGGCTACATCAAGGCACTCCCGATCACGATTCCCGCGCTCAAGCGGAACATTGCCGTGATCTTTCGAGAAAGCGCCCCGATCAACGATGTGCACCGAAACTTCATCGCACATCTCGAGAAAGCAGGAAAAGAGCTATGTGAGAACCAGGATGCCCTGTAGTCCGGAAGGCGGGTCTTTCGATAAGCCCTGCATCAGCACGATCGGCGGACGACTGATGCACTAAAAGCAACAGTCGCATGTCTGGTCCGCGGCCGCACACATTGAAATGCAGCCACCCCAACGAAAAGCTTTCCACCACGAATGCCGGATCTCCCGCTAAAGGTGCATCGTCGCGCATTTCGGATTGGCTCGAAAAGACTGGAGGTAAAACATGATGAAAATTGGATACGTTGGCCTCGGAGCGCTCGGCGGTCAGCTCGCTCGCCGCTTCATTGGCTCGGCGGAACTCTGGGTGTGGGACATCAGCGAGCACGCACGTACGACGTTTGCGCACGAACAAAACGTTCACGTCGCCTCATCTGCTGCCGAGCTTGCTCAGCAATGCGAAACGATTTTCGTGTGCTTGCCACGGAGTTCCAACGTCAGGGACATGGTGTTCGGCGAGAACGGTCTTTCGGCAGGGCTGTCTCCGGGAACGATGATCATCGACCAGACGAGTGGCGCGCCGGAAGAGACGAGACAGATCGCCAAGGAGCTTCTCAAGTGCGATGTGACCCTGATCGACGCGGCCGTCTCGGCAAGCCCGCACATCGTCGCATCGGGCGGCGCCACGCTCATGGTTGCGGGCTCCGATGAAGCATTCGAGCGCGCGTTGCCGGCGCTTCGCATCATCACTGAAACGATCTATCGTTGCGGAACGCGCGTGGGCGATGGTCAGGCGATGAAGATCGTGAACAACGCGATGAACGCGGCGTGCCGGCTCGGCACACTCGAAGTTGCCGTGCTCGGCAGGAAAGCCGGCGTTTCGCTGGCCGACATGGCGCCCTTTCTGAATCGTGGCCAAGCCCGGAATCAAACTACGGACAAGATGCTGCCCGCGCTCGTCGAAGGCAAGACCTCGACAAACTTCGCGCTGGCGTTGATGCTGAAGGACGTCAGCCAGGCAGTATCGCTCGGCATGACACTGGGCGTACCGATGCACGTGACCAACCTGGTGCGCGGCCTCCTGCAAATCGGCGTGAACACGCTCGATAGCTCGGCGCGACTGGAAGACATGGTCAGCGTGATCGAGACGCTCGCGGGTACCAAGCTTGCAGCCCCCGTCGAGCCCTCCCGGACGGATGCCGCTGTTGAGAAAGCGTCGCAAGCACCGCATCTGACCGAAGCCGATCAGTATCGAGTCGAGGAACTGCTCGAGCGCACCATTGCGGCGTTATGCCTCCACACCACCTACGAATGCGCGATGGCAGGGATCCGATACGGCCTGTCGATGCAGGCGATCTCCAACGTGGTGAACAAGAGTTCGGGCTGGAGCGAGCACTCCCGCTCGCTCCTTCCCGCGCTCGCCAACGGCAACGGCAACGTGCCCGACGGACTCGATATCGCACACACGGTACGCGATTTGAATCAGGCGTGCTCTCTCGCCATTCGGGTCGGCACGCCGTTGTTGATTGCGAACTCGGTACGTAGTGTCTGGGAGCAGGCACTCAATCAGGTTGACGCCGCGCGGGTATCCTCCGATCCGACTGAGTTCTACCGGGCAATGTCAGGCGTTCGCGACTGATAAGCGAATCCGCCGCTGATTCATAGGAGGCGCCGCTAGACGGCGCCTCCCGTGCCGCGCGGGCATTCGCGTACGCCGGTCTCGCAATTACGTCGGAGCAGCAACGTCCGGCCCTACGCCCCGTGGCCCGGGGGCGCGCTGCTCGGCCGGCGGCATATGCGCTCGAAGCTCCATGACTGACGTGCGATCGCCCCCACGGTGGCGAAGCGCACCGTTGGTTGTCGATTCGAACGTCACTTGCCTTGGAATTGGGGCTTGCGCTTGTCCTTGTAAGCCTGAATCGCCTCCTTGTAGTCGGCCGTCGATTGCACAACGGCCATCTGCGCCGCGACGGCATCCAGACTTGTCCGCAGATCCGTCCGCATCGACTGGTACATCAGTTTCTTGATTTCGCGTAGCTGGATCGGCGGACCATCGGCCAACTGAGTAGCGAACGTCAGTGCTTCGTCCATCAACGACTCGTCGCTGAACACGCGATTGACGAGACCGATATTCAGCGCTTCCTCCGACGATACGAATGCACCGGTCCACAACAGCTCCAGCGCCTTGGCCGGACCGACCAGACGTGGCAGGAAATAGCATCCGCCGTTACCCGGCAGCAGGCCGACTCGGATGTACGCCTCCGAAAAACGTGCGGAAGCACCGGCGAATCGCAAATCGCACATCAGCGAGAGATCCATCCCCGCGCCGACCGCCGCTCCGTTCACGACCGCAATCAAGGGTTTCTCGAACGCATCGACAGCGAGCGCAACCTGGTGGGTGACTTTTTGCAGGCGGAGCTTGCGCTCGAGCGGTGTAGGGTCGCGCGCTGCGTCTTCGGCAGAACGCCGGCCCAGGTCGCCCCCCGAACAAAACGCATCGCCTGCGCCGGTAATCACGAAGCAACCGATCGAATCATCGTCGTTCGCAGACTTCAATGCACTACCGAGCATCGCAAGCATTTCTTCGCTTAGCGCATTCTTCTTTTCCGGGCGATTCAGGCGAGCGACCATCACTCGGCCGACTATGCTGATCTCAAGATCGGACAATTTCAACTCCTTCTGTTGGGCTCGGCCGTCCGCGCTCGCGGAAGGTACGGGTAGATGTTCGGCGGGCAATCACTTCGCCGCCAGCTGGCGATGACGTGCGTGTTCGTCGCGCGCCTCGGCAAGTGCGTCTTTCAACGCGCGATTGATCCAGCGCTTGTTGTCGGCGAATACGGTCGGGTCTTTTGCTCCGAGGCTCGTCGCCACCGCGCTCGCGGCAGCGGAGAGCTCCTCGCGCCTCACGACCGACCTGACAAGCCCGCGACGCTGCCCTTCCGCGGCAGACATCCGACGGCCGGTCTGAATCAGGTCGAGTGCCAGCGCTCGCCCACCGATCACCGCGAGGATATTCGCGCCCGAGAACGTCGCAATGCCGAGATCGATCTCGGGCAGAGCGAGGTCCGCCGAGTCGACGGCAACGCAAGCATCCGCAAGCAATGCAAGCATCGCCCCTCCGCCTATCGCTGCGCCGTTGAGCACCACGACGACCGGCTTCGGCGCGTCCATCACGATGTCCTGCAATGCCGCCAGCGCGTGCGAGCGCCGCTCCCTCTGGCGCACTGCGTCACCGTCCTCGGGCTTCTCGCGCACATCCACACCTGCCGTGAAGACCCGTTCTCCCGCTCCGGTCAGCATCACCGCCCGAATCTCCGGATCCCCTACGCCTCGTGCAATCGCCGCGGTAATGTCCTGGACCATGCCCACGGTCATCGCATTCGCCTTGTCGGCCCGATCCACGGTGATCCATAGAAAGGCATCCCGTTTGTCGACAACTACGTTACTTGCCGCTGTTTCCATTTCGTACTATCCCGATTGCTGATTTCCGTTCAAGTCGCGACGCCATTCATCACGCAGAAGGCGGCGTGCTTGAAACAAACATGTCTGCATGAAACTCATCTTCCGGAAGCCCGCATTCCGCCGTGAAATCACGTAACGCCGCCTGCACGACCACCGGTGCCCCGCATGCATAAACCTGATGCCCCGACAGATCCGGGTAGTCGTCCATCACGGCCCGGTGCACGAAGCCTGTCCGGCCACGCCACGTGTCTTCGGGGCGAGCGTCCGAGACGACCGGGACATAAGTCACGCCGTGCTCCTCCGTCCAGGTTCGCGCGAGTTCATCCAGATAGAGATCAGCGGGTCTCCGTCCACCCCAGTAGAGCGTCATTGGTCGGCGGCTCCCCTTGCGCACCTCGTGTTCGATCATCGACTTGATCGGCGCGAAGCCTGTGCCGCTGGCGACGAATATGATCGGCTTTTCGCTGTCTTCCCGAACGAAGAACGTCCCCAACGGACCTTCAAGCCGAAGCAGGTCGTTTACTTTCATCGCGTTGAACACATGCGTGCTGAACGGACCGCCATAGTTGCGCAGGTGCAGTTCGACAAACGCGTCATCGTCCGGGGAATTGGCCATGGACAGGCTGCGCCGGATACCGCCGTTCATCAAGACATCGATGTACTGGCCGGGCAGAAATACGAGCCTGTCTTTTGCGGCCGTCCTGAGCCGGATGCGCATCACGTCGTCTGCCAGCCGCTCGAGCTGATCGACGCGGCTGGCCAGGCGCCGCACCGGTATGCCTTCGGCCGCGTGAACGACCTTGCAGGCCACGGTCACCGCAGAAAGCGGCTTCGCTTGACACAGCAGCGCATAGCCTTCGCTGCGCTCCGCGTCCGTCAATCCCTTGAGGCCACCTGCGCCGTGGTCGACTTTGCCTGCCACGACCTTAGCCTTGCACGCACCGCAAACTCCGTTTCGGCAGCTATGCGCCAGCGGATACCCGCTGCCAAGCGCTGCGCCCAGAATCGTTTCACTGCGCCGCACGTCCAGGGTGCGATCGAGCGGCTCGAATGTCACCGGATAACTTTCCGGCGCTACCAGATCATCACTCATGGGAAGCTCACCTGAATCTCGGACGGGGAGTGTTTGTTGCGCCCCAGTCACGCCAACGACCCTTCATTGGCATCGTGCGGGACAATGAGCGCATCTGCGGCAATCACGCCGCCCGGCAACGCGAACAGCGGATTGATGTCGATTTCCCGCACGCGATCGCGGTTTTCCCACGCGAAGCGGGACAGAGCGGCAAGCGCCGAAGCGATTGCGCCCACATCCATGGCTGCGCCGCCACGAGCGCCATCGAGGATGCGGCGGAACTTCAGCTCATCGAGCATTTCCCGTGCCGTTGCTTCGTCGAACGGCGCCAGTCTGCAGGTCGAGTCGCCCAGCAATTCGGCATAAATGCCGCCCGCGCCCACGACGACCACCGGGCCGAATACGATGTCGTTCACCGCGCCGGCAATGAGTTCGATGCCGCCGCGCACCATCTCCGATACCAGCACGCCATCAATGCGTGCCGACGGCATGTAGTTGCGCGCATTCACGAGGACTTCGTCGATTGCCGCCTCCAGTTCTGCCCGTGTGCCGATACCGACCTTCACGCCACCGGCCTCAGTCTTGTGGGGGATATCGGCCGACACGACCTTCACCACCAGAGGCGCATTCAACGAGTCGAATACCGCGCCGTCCGCGCGGGTGACGACGACGTCTCGTGTCACCGGAATGCCGGCCGACGCCAGAATCGCTTTCGACTCCGTCTCGGACATCGCAGCGCCCAGCGCGATCTGATGCCCATTGCTCGATGCAGCGGTCTTGCCGTCGACATCCCGGGTCCGGCTCACGCGAAGTCGGGCTTCCTGATAGCGTGCCAGCATGGCGATCGCGCGCGCCGCGCGCGATGGGGACGGCAACACCGGAATACGTGCGTCATCGAATCGGCGCAGCGCGTCAGCGACCTCGCTTGCCGGTGCGGAAGAGAACACGACGATCGGTTTTGTCGCATCTGCCGCTACGCGTGCCAGCACGTCGGCTGCCGCGGCACTGCCGGCCTTGCCTGTCGTTGCGAGATTGACGCACACCGCATGTACGTTCGTATCGTCAAGCACCGCCCGCACCGCGGTTTCGAGCTTGTCTGCGTTGTTCGCGGAGAAGTAGCCGGCGGTGAGATCGATCGGATTGTGAACTGCGCCGATATTCGGCACGACGGCCTGGAGCTTGCGCTGCGTCTCTTCACCAAGTTCACACAGTGTCAGCCCCTGCGGCTCGCCTGCATCCGCGAAGACAATGGCGGAGCCGCCCGACACGCCCATCACCGCAACGCCATGGCCCGACGGATACTTTGCGCCGGCCAGCGCTTTCAGATAATCGACGGCCTCGTGGATTTCGTTGATTTCCACGATACCCGTTTGCTTGAACAGCGCCCGGTAAAAGTCGTAAGTACCGGTCATGCTGGCCGTGTGCGACGCGGCAGCGCGGGCGCCCTGTTCGGTGACGCCGCCCTTCCATAACAGGATTGGCTTACCGGCTGCCATTGCCCGACGGCCGACGTCGAGCAAGGCGCGACCGTCGCGGGTGCCTTCGATATACGCGACGATGATTCGGGTTTGCGGGTCGTCCAGCAATGCATCGATGAGCTGCACAGTGTCGATATCAGTCTCGTTGCCTGTCGCCACAACGTGACGGAATCCGATATCCGCGGCAGAGCACGCAAGCGCGAGGCTGTAGCCGAAGCCGCCACTCTGCGTCACAAGCGACACTCCGCCTGCCTTCAGTTTCGGCTCGCGCGTAATACTGCCGAACGCCGCGTAGACGTTCGAATGGATGTTGGCGAAGCCGAGACAATTGGGCCCGATGATACGCATGCCGGCTTTGCGTGCCAGCGCAAGCATGCGCTGTTCGCGTTCAATGCCTTCCGGCCCGCTTTCACGAAACCCGCCGCTCAATACGACCGCGAACGGCACGCGCTTTTCCGCACACCCTTCCAGCACCGGCAATACGCCGGCAGCGGGAACGCCGACGACGACGAGATCGACAGGCTCGTCGATCTCGGCTACCGATCCGTAGCATTTCAGTCCTTCGAACTGTTCGTATTTCGGGTTGACCGGAAAGATCTTTCCCGCATAACCGTTCTTCAGCAACGCACGAACAGCCTGGGAACCCGGCCGTCCAGCGTCGTCGGACACACCTACCACCGCGATTGAGCGCGGCTCGAACAAATGTCTGAAGTCGTTGTCGTTCATATCGTTACTGGCTACCACACCATCGATGAGAAATTGGGGGGATCGGAAACGCGCCTGCTCGGGGTCCTCACAACGCCGCGCGCTCTGATCGCAGCACTCGTGGGCAGGGTCCATGCGACCTCGCCGACAAGAAACACTGTAGACCGCCCCTTCGCACGCGTCAATTAAAATGAAACGGGTTTCATTGTTCGGAACCAAAAAACGACCGACGAGACATGCTCGACAATCGCGAATATCCGCCGGCAGCGGGTGGAAAGGGGTAAGGAATTCGGCAAGAAACTCTTGCGCGGCTGGCAAAGCGCACCGTTCAATGCGCCGGATCGGCCAATCGCCGGAATGAGACACGACCTTCTGATTTGCAGGAGCGCGACTGAAGCAGTCCAGGCATTTTCGGAGCGACCGACGCTGTTGCCGTCGCAAGATGTGGCATTGACTCGTGCAGCAGCACATTGAAGGCTGGGGCATGACACATGCCGGCGGCATGAAGTCGCGCGGCGTGTCGAGCCCGCAATCGGATCGATTGAATAGTGCGGCGGTGTCCCGCGACGATACCGCCGCGAGACGATGCCTTACTGCAACGCCGGCACGTCGACCCGAACGGTCAATACAGCGGCCTTTCGCTTGCGCGCGGACAGTTCGTCAAGCGTACCTTGATAGACGGTACAAAACAGCTGTCGTCCGTCGGCACCGCCAAGCGTGCACGATACGGCGCGACCGTCGAAGCTGATCGCATCCGTGATTGTCCCGCCGTCGAGCACGCGAAGGACCTCGCCCGTATTGAAGCAGGCGGCCCAGACTGCGCCCGCCGCATCGGCGCAGATTCCGTCGGGCTCGCGCTCGCCGAGATCCGCATAAACGCGGCGATTGACGAGGTGTCCGCTTTCGTCGATGTCGAAGGCTGTCAGTCGACGAAGCCAGGTTTCCGCGACGATCAGGGTTTTGCCGTCGTTGGTGATGACCGCGCCGTTCGGAAATTCCAGCTCCGTCGCGGCCACGCTGATCGCCCCGTCGCGATCGACGCGATGCAGTGCCGTCAGCGCTTTCGGCTCGCCAGCATCGTAGTCGTATCCGAAGTTGCCGACATAGATGCGCCCGTGCCGGTCGATCACAAAATCGTTGACATCGCCCGCAGCGACCCCGGAAAGGTCCGCATACTCGACGATCGAATGTCCAACGATCTTCATCAACCGACGATCCTTCGACGACACGACGATCGGTGTCCCGCCCGGCAGAAACCCGAGCCCCGACGGTCGATGCGGCACGTCGCAGATTTTTTCGCGCATGCCGTCGAGACCAAGTGCGTAGACCGCATGGTCGAAGACATCCGAAATCCAGAGTCGATCATCGTGCCAACGCGGCGCTTCCAGGAAGACGAAATCTTCTGCAAGAAGCGAGGGTTGGAAAGTTTTCATGTGCTCCTCCTTGTGCTCCAGCCTGGTGCGTAATGGCGAGAGCGCCTGTCCGCCCTCGTCATTGCCAGCCGGCGCGTTACCAGCCGCCGTCGATCTGGATATTCTGCCCCGTGATCAGGTCGGACTGCGGCGATGCAAGGAACAGCGCGAGATTCGCCACATCGACCGCCTCGATCCGGCGCTTGAGGCTCTGACGCTCGAGAATCCAGTTGTTGTACTGCTCGCGGCTATCCGCGCGATCGCGGAATTCGGCTTCGGAGACGACGGCACCCGGCGAAATGCCGTTCACGTTGACGCCATGCGCACCGAGTTCCCGCGCCAGCCCCTTTATCAGACCGAAGAGCGCCCCCTTGGACGCGATGTACGGCACGTATCCGTCCCACTGGCCCGTGAGCGTCAGCGACGTGACATTCACAATCTTGCCGTAACGGCGGGCTTTCATCGCGCCGCTGCACGCTCTAGCCAGAACGAAGGCAGCCGACGAATTGATTCGAACCTGGTCTTCGTACTCCTCGATCGAGAATTGTTCGAACGGCTTCATGATCACGAGCGCTGCATTGTTCACCAGCACGTCGATCCCGCCGACCTCCTCGGCCAGCGCCGAAACGGCCGCTTCGGTCGCCGACAGTTGATTGAGGTCACAGCCGAAATAACGCACATCGCTGCCGAACTTGCCAAGCGTCTCCTGCGCGCCTTCGACACCCGGACGGTCCAGCGCGATCACGGTTGCACCCTCCTCGGCGAAACGCGCGACCAGCGCACGACCGATCGTCCCCAATGCGCCCGTTACAAGCACCTTTTTCCCGGACAACTGAGCCATTTAAATCTTCCTCCAGTTTTCACTGCATGGTTGCGCCCCGACGGTGTCGGGACCCGGTACACCGGGAAGCAGGCGCTTCCCGCGGAAACTTCGTCGACCTCCGCTCGATCGCATCGCTGCGATCGAGCGGCGTATGCATCAGGCACCGGTCACCATTCCGCCGGACAGGCGGCCAGATTCTCCTTCGTGATCGCCGGTGTGTCGTACGTGATGAATTGCGCCTTCTTCGTGTTCTTCCCGGTCGCGGCGTCATACAGCGCCTTGGCCGCGAGACGCCCGATCAACTGAGGACGTGTACAGACCGAACCGTCGATGCCACCGCTCTTGATCGCATCGTTGCCGAGCCGGGATCCGCCCGCCGTCGCAACGAGCTTGGCCTTGGCACCACTCGAACGCAGTGCGCGTGCGCAGCCGAGCGCCATATCATCCGCGTGGCTATAAATGAGATCGAGATCGGGATTGGCCGTCAGGATGTTCTGGCAAACCGACTCACCTTTCGCCGGCGTCCAGTCGGTCGGTTGCGAAGCGACGATCTGATATTTCACACCCGCTTTGTCCAGAGCCTTCTTGAAACCGTCGGTCCGCTGCCGTACCACGGCAAAACCAGGCGCGCCCTCGATAATGCCGATCTTCGCTACATGGTCCTTCGGCAGAAGACGGGCGGCCAGTTCGCCGGCGCGTTCGCCCGCTGCAACGTCGTCAGTCGTGACCAGCGCCGTCAGTTTCCCGTAGACCTGACGAATCGGCACCTTGTTGGGATCACCAATCTGGACGGCGGCCGCCACGAACGGAATGTTGCTGTCTGCTGCGCGATCGACCCAACCCCGAGCAACGACCGAATCGACCGCGATCATCGCGATACCGTCGACCTTCTGTGCGATCAGATCATCGACGGCGTTACCTTGCCGCTCAACGCTTGCCCGACCGTCCAGCACGACTGCCCGACACCCCATTTCCTTACAGGCGTCCTGAAAGCCCTTGGCCAGCGATACGTCGTAGGGGTATTGCATGCTGTCCGCGACAAACGCGAGCGTCACTTCCTTCGCGTTGACGGCATGAGCCGACAACGCCAGCGTCGCCGCGATCGCGGTCAGCCCGAGCTTCATGAAAATTGCCTTCATGCTTGTCTCCTGATTCCTCTTTTGGTTTTGCAGATTGCCGGCGCGACCTGACCACAACGACGCTACCGGCCTGACGTGTATGCGATACAACTCTAGACCGGCTGCATCGCGCCGTCAATTAATTCGAAACTAGTTCCGATGTTCGGAACTTCAAATTGAATGCGACGATCTCGGCTTCAATGTGATCTCTGCCCGAAATCGACTTGACGATCAGAACAGCGTCATGATCCCGGCGATCGCGCCAAACTGGCTGTGTCCGTAGTTCGGTGCGACATTGCCCGCGGCACCGCCCTGCCTCGCGTTCGGGCCGTACGGGTCGAGGAAGCCATTGCCGAGCCCCAGATTGGAGGTCGAGCTGTTGTGGAGATAGGCGAATTCCGAGTACAGGAAGGTCCGCTTCGACAGACTGTAAGTGCCGCCAAGCGTATACATCGTCGCGTTGCCGTTGCCCTTGTTCGCGTTGGCGTGATAAACGCCACTGGTCAAGTTGATGAACGGATTCACGAGGTATGAAACCCCCACCCATTCGTGGTCAACTGCCGTGGGCACGCCGCTGACACCGGACGGCAATGTGCCTGCCGTCACGCCGTAGCTGCCGAGAGACGCATCCGGCGCGCTCAGGTGCTGGTATCCGACGTACGCCTTGAGCGGGCCCCATGCATAAGTGCCGCCGGCCATGATGGACCGGGAACTGACGTAGACATTCGAAAACTTACCGTTCGGATCGCGCGTTTCGTCATAGATCGCGAGCAGTTCGAGATTGCCGGCGTTGTACATCAACTTGACACCGTCCGCGCGTCCTTGCGCACCGCCCAGCTGATTCGGCCCCGAACCCGAGATGCCGGAGCTCGACGGTGCCGAGTTCCAGCCGCCCGGATTGTTGGTGAGGCTGTACTGCCCTTTCACGGTCAGCCCGCCAAGGCTCGGCGACGTGTATTCGAGTCCGTTGCCGGCCTGTGACCAGTTTCGCCCGCGCACCAGCGTCGACACGGCGAATTGCTGAAAGAGCTGTGGATCGAGATCGTAGCTATCCTGCATGATTTCGCCGGCACCCGTGTTGCCCATCTTGAACGTGCCGTACCTGTCGTTCGTCACGCCGACCCACGCATGACGGCCGAACAGGCTTCCGTTCTGGATGTTACCGGTCAACGTGCTGATCCCGGTTTCGAGCTTGAAGATGACCTTCGTGCCCGAGCCAAGATCCTCTGCCCCTTCGATACCCCACCACGATTCGCCGAACCCGCCGCTTTGCATGCCGATGAGGCGCCCGTCTCCACGGCCGCTCCAGTACGTCATGCCGTTGTCGATCCGACCATAGAGCGTAACGCTGCTCTGCGCCTGCGCGCCCGCCGCCAATGCGAGCAGCGAAAGACAAAAAATTTCCTTCTTCATGTCGCTTCCTTGTATTGAAACGTCTCCACCATGACCAGGCTTTCATACGCCGGCGATCAATCCCGCCAACCTATTTGCCTGTACCCCGCGACAGATTCTATTGACGCCAATGGCATCGGAAGGGCGATCGATGGGTCAGGAAAGCGATAATCAATTTTTCCTTGTCACGCTTTATTGACAGGGCTTCGGCGTCGGATGGTCACTTTCCGTGATCAGTATTTCTTGCACGGCTCGACTACGTGTTCGGCGGCGCACCACCGTCGACCTCGACGTATCGCTTCCCGATGAAATCGACCGGCCCGGCAGATCAGACCAATGAACTTCGTTGCCAAACCTTGTGTTCAAAATGCAACGAAAATTATTCGTAGTGGTACTTATCAATTAAAGATTTCCCCTGTGAAATGATCCGCGTGGTGCCAGCAGAAACTGCAATGGCGACCCAGCCAATACGACCATGCATGGCGAAGCGATACCCGACCTGCGCGCTACCTGCGTGGTGCGCATTGGAAGGTGATCAATGAGAATCGGAAAAGAACAGCAATGTGGCACAGAGTCTGGTGCAAGACGCAGCGCCACCATCGGTTAAAGAATGCATTCGGCCCCGCTCAGGAACACCGCATTACTGAGCCCCGATTTCGAGAGGAATGGTAAGTGTCCCGTCGTATGTGACGGCGGTCACCAGACGGATTCGCCATAGACGAGCGTGTGCAAACGCTTGTCCGGTGTAATGAGAACGGCATCGACAGTGATCGCGGTCGCCGCGATCAATCGAAGGTTCATATCTATTTCAATGGGAAAGTTCGCAGCCCGTATCGTGATGGCCATATCCACCGGGATGACCTGCAGGCCGTCGATCGATACGAGCGTGGACAGCCAGCGTCGCTTGTCGACCGACAGTTTCAACCGTCCGCCATCGACATACTGCGACACCTCGAGAACGCTGATCACCGAAATGGCGAGCGCACCGGCGTGTCGTTCCCGTTCGATCCTTTCGCGCATGGCCGGGCTCAGCGTTCCCTGGCCGCTGAGCCACATGACCAGTGCCGGCGTATCGATTACGACCAAGGCGGCTCCGCTCAGGATTCCGCGGGCTCGCGGATCGGATCGAGGTCGAAGTGGACGATAGCGGCCGTTACCGCCGCCATCGCATTACGCTTCGGCCCGACGTATCGACGGATTTCGATGGTCGGCCGGCCATGGTCTGTCACGATCACGCTTTCTCCGAGCATCTCGACCTGTCTGAACAGCTCGCACGCCTTCGTCTTGAACATTGCCTTCGAAACGCGCTTTTCCATTCTCGCCTCGCTAACTGCGACAGCGATACTCAATGATCGCCATCGCAACGAAATTCGCCTGCATACTGTGCCACGAGCACAGCGTCCGTCAGTTGCGTGCCCGTGTCGCCTTTGGCCGCGGTCAGTGCGACTTGCCTCGTCGTCGAGATCCGCCGACCGTATAAATCGCGGCGGCGACAACAATGACCGTTCCTTCGATAACACCCTGATAATTGGCGCCGAGGTTCAGAATGTTGAAACCGTTTGCGAGTGTGACCAGAAGCAGCGCGCCGGCAAGTGTCTTGACGACGCTGCCCGATCCGCCGTAAAGCGACGTTCCGCCCAGGATTGCTGATGCGATGACAGCAAGTTCCTGCCCCTGCATCGCCGTCGGATTGATCGCACCAAGCCGGCTGCCGAACAAGACGCCACCGAACCCCGCCACGCCGCTGCAAAGCACGAACGCCGCCATCTTATAGAGCTTGACGTTGATGCCCGACAGTCGCGCGGCTTCCGGATTGCCGCCGACCGCATAGACTCGCCGCCCGGTCGTCGTGAACGTGAGCACGGCCCACACGAGCGCCGTGAAGAAGGCCATGTAGATCACCGGCTTCTGGACTGTCAACTGCGCGCCGGCCAGCCACGAAATGCCAATCAATGCCATGCCGCCGGCAATCGCTCCGACCGGCGATGCGATGCTCCGCCCGGCACGGCGTGCGCGCGACACGGACGACATGCCGCCCAGAATGAGCAACGCACCGATGACGAGCAACGGCAATGCGATATGCACTCGTCCGGATTCAAACGCCTGCATGGCCGCCAATGCATCGGAATCAGACACCGAAAGCGAACGGCCGTCAGTCACGATCTGCACGACGCCGCGAATCGCCGTCAGTGTGCCGAGTGTGACAATGAACGCGTTGATGCCGAGGAACTGCACGATCGCGCCGTTGAGCACGCCGACCAGCATGGCGACGACTACCGCCATGCATGCGGCCGGCCAGAAACCCATCGAGTCGGCAGCTCCGACCAGCACCGCGGCCGACAGGGCGGCGACCGACGCAACCGATAGATCGAAATTGCCGGTAATCAGGATGACGGTCATGGCCACGGCCATCATCGCAACCAGCGACGACTGATAAAACACGTTCGTTATGTTCGCGAGCGTGAGGTAGTTCGCGCGTCCGGTATACGCGGTAACGGCCGACAGCACGACCACCAGCACGATCAGCGCGTAATACACACCCATCTCCCGCAAGCTCAGCAGTCGTCGCAACGTCGTCGACGTGTGGGACGGCACATCGGCCGCGTCCTTGCCGTCGAACGGCTGCACGGACTGATTTTTCGAAGTAGACAGATTCATGATCACTCGCTCATTGTTGATTGCTGCGCCGTGCATGACGCGCGCTGACCACCGGCCAGCAAGATCAGTTCATGCTCGGAAGTTTCTTGCGCCGGTCGTTCGGCGATGCAGCGGCCGTCGCGCATGACGAGAATTCGCTGGCTGACAGCCAGCAATTCCTCAAATTCGGACGACACCATGATGACGGCATTGCCCGCGGCAGCGAGCTCGCGCACGAGCAGCAGGATGTCTGTTTTTGCGCCGATGTCGATGCCCGCGGTCGGCTCGTCGAGAAGAAATATCTTCACGTCGCTGAACAGCCATTTGGCGATCGTCACCTTCTGCGCATTGCCGCCGCTCAGTTCCGTCACGATCGAATCGGGTGATGGCGCCTTGATCTTCAAACGCCGGATCGCCTCCGCTCCGCGCACACGTTCAAGGTCACGCTGCGGGAACAGGCGCCGCCGCGAAACGCCTTCGAGCGCCGGCAGCGTCGTGTTGCGCCAGATCTCGAAGCCGGGGATGAGACCCTGGTCCATGCGATCTTCAGGAACGAGACCGATACCCGCCTTGACCGCAGCCATCGTGGATCGCCGGATCGACCGACCATTTACCCGGACTTCGCCAGTTGCCTCGGGGTCCGCACCGAAGATCGCATGCAAGAGCTCGCTACGTCCGGAGCCGAGCAGACCGGCGATGCCGATGACCTCACCCGCCGCAACTCTCAAGGAAATGGCCTCAAGCTTGCCTGGCGACGCAACGTTACGCAGCTCGAGCCGGACGCATGCGTCCGCAGTGATCCGCTGCAGCGGCGCACGCTCGAGCGCAACGATTTGTCGCCCGACGATCGCTTCGGCAAGCCGAGCTTCATCGAGCTCGTGCGTTTCGGCACGTACGACGACCTCGCCATCGCGCAGGATCGTCACGCTGTCCGTCAGCGACATGACCTCGTCGAGAAAGTGCGACACGAAGACGATCGCCTTGTTTTCCACGCGCGAAAGGTGGCGGACAATCCGATAAACGACCTCGCGCTCCTCGGTGGCGAGGGATGCCGTCGGCTCGTCCATGATGATGAGTTCCGCACCCGTGCCGAGCGCCTGGAAAATGGCGACCATCTGGCGCTGCCCGATCGACAGATCGCTAACCGGGCGATCCGGATCGAGCCAGTACCCCGTGCGCTCGCAGAGGTCCTTGTACCGAACACGCAGCGACATATCGCGTCGCCACCGGCCTCGATCGCCAAGAAAGACGTTCTCGAGCACGGACAATGTCGGAATCAGCGGAATGTGCTGATGAATGGTCGCGACGCCCATTTCGTTCGCTTCACGGGGGCTAGACCATTGGACGGGCGAACCTCGCCAAAGGATCTGCCCGCCGGTTGCCGGAAACGAACCCGACAGGATCTTGATCAGCGTCGACTTTCCCGCGCCGTTCGCGCCCAGCAGCCCATAGACCCTTCCGCGGGCAATGTCGAGGTCAACGCCGCGCAGCGCTACCAGCCCGTTCGGAAACGTCTTCGCGACCCGCTCGAGACGCATGAGCGGAACCTCCTCCGCGAGTTGCATCTTGCCTCCTTCTCTCTTTTTTCACGCGTGGCGCAGGGGTTCTAGCGCCCCCGTCCACGGACGCGCCGGCTGGCGGCGCGGTCTCCGATTTCCTGTGGCGTCCATCGCGAGCGACGAATCGACGTGCTGCGCCGTACCGTTCGCGATGTGTTCCAGGCGTTATTCACTCCAACCCGCATTCCGGAGCTCGGACAGTCGAGCCAGTCGTCGAAGCAGCTCATCGGCAAGGCGGTTGCATACCGTGACGCCAGTGACGGCGCGCGCGGCCGATACATCCAGCTCGTGTCTCCTGACGAGTTACTGCTTCTTCTGCTCGGGATCGTCGGTTAGGGGTTGTTAGCGGCAATGTAGCTCGCACATCATCGACCGTCAATTAAAATGAAATGCGTTTCGATCAGTGGAATATAAATGCCTCGCCCAGGAATCTCTCGATGCTGGTCGACGGCCACCGATCTGAATCAACGAAGTTTCGGTGGTTGGAACTTATTCTATTTAATGAAACCTATGCTACGATGCCCTCATCGGCCACCGTCATGCTGAAGCCTCCCCGGTCAGGCACGGCCCGATTTGACATGCAGCGCAAGACCAAGGAGAACGACTGATGATCTACACTCGAAGCGGCGCCGACGCGCTCGCACAGCGCAGCACCATCGTTTCCCCCGGAACCGGGAACGAGCACTGGGGAACCACCTACTTCGGCCCGCGCTCGTCCGCGGGGTCGGCGCCCGGTCCGCAAGCCACGATGTCCGAACTCAGGGCGCACGAAACCATCGTCCCGCACTTTCACGGCGTCACGATGTTCCAGTGCTTCCTTGCCGGCGCCGGCACGCTCGGCAGCCGCGGTCAGGTGATCGAGCCGCTCACGGTTCAGTTCAAGGACCATCACACCGCGTATGGCCCGATCGTTGCGGGTCCGCAAGGGCTGTGCTTCGTCGCGATGCGCATGTACACCGGCAATTCCGAACCCGTGTATCTCGACAAACCGGGCTATCGCGACCGGCTGCAGACCAGCAAGCGCCGGCACATCACGTCCGAACCCGTCCGCTTTTCGATCGCGCCCGTCATGCAATCACGCACGGAAGTCGCGTGGGAAACGCTGTTCCGTGACGACGACGATGGCGTGCATGCCCAGGTCGTACGACTCGGCGCGGGTATGACCGTCGAAGGCCCCGATCCGCGCGCCGCCGGCGGGTATTACGTGTTCGTCGGCAACGGCAGTCTGTTGCACGGCAATGAAGAACTCCCGCTGTGGTCGATGATCGTTGTCGAGCCGAACGAAGAAAAATTCGAGATCCGTGCGGGCGATCAGGGTCTCGAGGCACTCGTACTGCAGTATCCGCGCGAAGAACGGTAACGAATCTCGAGCCACCGCTCTCGAAGTGGCGTACGGGGGCGGCTTCGAGGCACACGAGAATGCTTGTCCGGCCATTCCGCTGTCTTCATCGGCCGGAACAAGCGCAATGACCGGACGCTCCCGACGCGACCTCCGTCGCGCGTCGCTCTCATCAGTGCATGGCGACCAATTCGACCGGAGAGCGTGCATAGCCCGGTTGAACTCAGATCACATGAGAGGCGACGCGAAATGAAGATTGGTTACATTGGGCTTGGCGCGCTCGGCAGCCAGCTCGCACGCAGATTCCTGCCGGACCACAGTCTGTGTGTCTGGGACATCAACGCCGCCGCGGCGAACACCCTAGCGGCGCATGGCGCAGAGGTCGCGCCGACCGCGTCCGAACTGGCTCGGCGATCGGACATCGTCTTTCTTTGCCTTCCCCGCAGCTCGGATGTCGAGCGCGTCATGTTCGGCGCCGATGGTCTGGCAGCGGGCTTGTCCGCCGGCAAGCTCGTCATCGATCAGACCAGCGGCGTACCCGAAACGACTCGCGATATCGCAGACAAACTCGCGAAATCCGGCATCGACATGATGGATGCGGCGGTATCGGCCAGTCCGCACATCGTCGCCGCCGGTGGCGCCACCCTGATGGTCGCCGCGTCGGACGCCGTGCTCGAACGAGCCATGCCGGCATTGCAGGCGATTACACCGACCATCTATCGATGCGGTTCGCGGGTTGGCGATGGCCAGGCAATGAAGACGGTCAACAACGCAATGAATGCCGGCTGCCGCCTCGGGACGCTCGAGGTCGTTGCCGCCGGTAGAAAAGCCGGCTTGTCGCTCGCATTCATGTCGGATTTCCTGGGCCGCAGCGACGCACGCAATCAAACGACGGAAAAGATGCTGCCCGCGCTCGTGCAACAGAAGTCGTCGACGAACTTCGCCCTTTCGCTGATGCTGAAGGATGTCGCGCAGGCCGTGTCGCTTGGTATCTCGCAGCGTGTACCGATGCCGGTCACGGGCATCGTTCGCGGCTTGCTGCAGATCGGCGTCAATACCCTCGGCAACGGGGCGCAACTGGAAGATATGGTCGGTCTGATCGAGTCGATGGCCGGCACTCGGCTTGCCGACGACGCGTCGCAAGAATTCGATCGATCCGCCGTCCATCGAGATGCGGAGCAAGAAACAGTAGCACTCGTCTCGGATGCGATCGGCGCATTGTCGCGGTTAATCAGCTTCGAATGCATTGCTGCGGGGCTGCGGTACGGGCTCGCACTCGACGACATGTCACAAGTCATCAACAAGAGTTCGGGATGGAGCGACGCATCGAAGTCGGTCTTTGCCGAATTGCTGAGCGGCACGCGTCACGACGGCGCCGACCTGAAGAAGATCATGACCCGAATGGATGCGGCGTGCATGCTGGGGGACGACTGCGGCGCTCCGATGCTTATCGCGAACGCCGTTCGTTGCCTGCTCGAGCAAGCGCTGAATCATGCAGGCGAGAACGCTCGCCTTGACGAGCTCGCAGCGTTCTACGATGACATGGCGAATGTTCGGCTGACGCCCTCGCATCAAACTGCGTCCGCCCCCGCGCGGCAATTTCGCCCGGCCATCCATTATTGACGCCGCAGCGATCCGGGTTTTTGCCGGGGCCCCAGGCAGGCTCGTGACATCGCGGCCGCCTCGGCCGAACCCGGATCACACGCATTCAGCTATCCGGAACATCCATGGCAATCGACCTTGTCGTCAATGGCGAATCGAAGACGCTGGATCTCGATCCCGACACACCGCTCCTCTGGGTACTGCGCGATCACCTGAGCATGACCGGAACAAAGTTCGGATGTGGCATCGCTCAATGCGGCGCCTGCACGGTTCATGTCGACCGGGCTCCCGTGCGTTCCTGCCAGTTCCCGCTGCAGGCCGCCGCCGGAAGGCATGTCACGACGATCGAGGGATTATCGAATGGCGGTACTCACCTGCTGCAGACAATCTGGATCGAGCGCAACGTCGCACAGTGCGGATACTGCCAATCAGGCATGCTCATGGCAGCTGCCGCCCTGCTCCAAACGAATGACAACCCGAGTGACGCAGACATCGATGCTCAGATAACGAACATCTGCCGATGCGGCACCTATCCCCGCGTACGCGCCGCGATACACGAAGCCGCACGACGCTTCAAGAAGGCAAAGGCTTGACGATGAATCTCCATCGCAGAGAATTCCTGATCAGGGCATCCGTCGTGGCGGGCAGCTTGGTGCTGGGCGTTGCCCGCTCCAGCAACGCCGACGCGTTCGCGTCTCCGCGCCCTTGGGACGACCCCGCGCCGCCGGCCGGTGCGGAGTTTACGCCGTGGATCGTGGTCAGGCGAGACAACGTCGTGACAGTCAGGGTCGCCACGCCCGATATCGGCAACGGTGTCATGACGCAGGCGCTGATGACCGTCACCGAAGAACTGCACTGCGACTGGAACCAGTTGATCGGCGAGTATGCGTCGCCGCATCGCAACTACGTCGAGAACAATGTCTATGCCCAGGGCATGGGTTACAACGGCTTCTTCGCCCGTTCGACGTTGCCTCACCGCATGGAACTGCTCCTGCAGGCCGGTGCCAGCGCGCGAGAAAGACTGAAGGAAGCCGCCGCTCGTACCTGGAACGTACCGCGAAGCGAAATCGACGCAAAAGACAGCATACTGATTCACGGGCGAACCGGCAGACGCCTGACTTACGGCGACGTCGCTGAACTGGCCGGTTCGATATCGCTCGACGCAGAACCTGCTCCCAAGCCGCAACATGATTGGTGGTTTCTGGGCAAGGCAAGCCCGTCGCGGGTCCAGCAACCGCTGATCGCGCACGGCACGGCCGTCTATGGCATAGACGTGAAGTTGCCCGGCATGGTTCACGCTGCGCTCATGCAGGCGCCGGTACACGGTGGAAAACTCGTACGCTACGACTTCGAAAAAGTTCGCACAATGCCAGGCGTGCTCGGTGTAGCGGTTGTCGACCCATCCGAACCACGCGACGCGATCGATCCCAACCGCGTCCCATTTCCGATTGCATTAAGCGCGCCGCAAAGCGGGATCGCTGTCATCGCCGAACACTACTGGCAGGCCAGAAAGGCATTGGAGGCGATGCCGGTCGAGTGGTCCGATGGCCCTGGCGCTCAGTGGAAGACGCATGAACAGATCACCGCCGCGTGTCGAGGCGCCGTCCAGCGCGCAGGCGACAGGATCCTGCTCAAACGCGGGAATGCCGCGGAAGTCCTTGCGTCATCCGGCACCATCGTCGAGGCGGAGTACCACGCGCCGTTTGCGGAACACGCGGCCATGGAGCCGCTCAACGGTACGGCACTGGTCACGGCCGAACGTGTAGATGTGTGGCATCCGTCGCAACAGGCGCAGCAGGCACACATCGTCGCCGCCCAGGAGGCTGGCCTGTCGCCGGACAAGGTCTACTTCCACCAAACCTATGTGGGCGGCGGGTTCGGCCGACGCGGCACCGGCAACGACGTGCGCATGGTGGTCGCCGTCGCAAAGCGGTATCCAGGGCGTCCGGTAAAAGTCATCTGGTCACGCGAGGAGACCATGCGGCAAGGGCGCTACAGGTCGATCGAATCCGTCCGGCTCCGCGCCGCGCTCGATGTGGACGGCATGCCTGTCGCATTCCATGCCCGCGCCGCCGGCGCGCCCGATTTCTTCACGAACTACCTGCACGACGGCCCGCTGAGCGCCGGTATCGTCGACCATGTACTGGTCGAATCGAGCACCGTGCCGCTTCACGTGCTGACAGGCTCTTACCGAGGACCGGGATACAACGCTCACGCAACGTTCATCGAAACGTTCGTCGACGAATGTGCGCATGCCGCAGGCATCGATCCTCTGGCATACCGGCTCAAGCTTTACTCGAGATGGCCCGACCCCGCATGGGTCCGGTGTCTGACCGAGGTGGCGGACAAGGCACACTGGGGCCGCGCTTTGCCAAAGGGGTGGGGCCAAGGCATCGCGATCGCAAACTACGGCATGAACGGCAAGCCCGAGGCCGGCACGACCGTCGCGGCAATCGTCACGGTCGAGGTGACCCGCGACGGCGACGTCCGGGTCGAATCCGTCGACATCGCATTCGATCCCGGGCATGTCGGCTATCCGGACGGGCTCGTGTCCCAGATGGAAGGCGGGTCCATCTTTGCGCTGAATTCGGCTCTCAACGAGCAGATCACGGTTGCGAACGGGAAAGTCGTCGAGAGCAACTTCCACAACTATCCGATGATGCGAATAGGCGATGCGCCGAAGCGCATCAGCGTCCATTTTGGTGGCGTCTCCGGTCACCCGCGCATGGCATGGGTCGGCGAATCGCCGATGGGCCCGGTGGCTGCGGCGCTCGGCAATGCACTATTCACCGCCACCGGCAAACGATTGAGATCGATGCCCTACCGACTCCATGACCTGAGCTGGACGTAATCCTCGCATCGCCCCCGTCGGCGTTCACCTCGCCGACTCCGTCCACCGCGATCGTATCCGCCCGATCAGACATTCCTTCTGCAATGACAACTCCATCCTCGACCATCTCGAACCAGCGCACGGTATCGGCACTCGCACCGCTGATGGCGGTCGTGCTCGTCGCATTCCTGATCATCGGCATTGCGCTGCCGGTGCTGCCGCTTCACGTGCACGACGACCTGAAACTCGGCACGTTCTTCGTCGGTCTGGTGACCGGTAGCCAGTTCGCCGCCTCGCTGTTCTCACGCGTCTGGGCCGGCCACTTCGCCGACAAATCGGGCGCGAAACTCGCCGTGATCGTCGGCATGGCGTCGGCTTCGGTGGCGGGCCTCATTTACTTGTCGTCGCTCGTCGTCGCGTCGATGCCGCTCGTATCGGTGACCATCCTGATCGTCGGCCGCGCAGTTCTGGGCGCCGCCGAGAGCTTCATCATCACCGGCGCATTGAGTTGGGGGTTGGCGCGTGTCCACGCCGGCGTCTCCGGCAAAGTCATAGCGTGGATCGGGATGGCGATGTATGCCGCTTTTGCCCTCGGCGCACCGCTCGGCACGGTGCTGTATGCGAAGTACGGATTTTCGGCCATTGCATTCGCGACCGTGCTGATGCCGCTCGCCACCTTGACGCTGGTGCTGCCGATGAATGCGATCGCCCCGCTGTCACGAAGTGGTCCGTCGATAACGAAAGTCATCCGCGCTGTCGCTGCACCGGGAGTCGGCCTCGCGATGAGCAGCATCGGCTTCGGCTCGATCATGGCCTTCGTTTCGCTGCTGTTCGTCGAGCGAGGCTGGCAGCCAGCATGGCTGTCTTTTACCGTTTTCGCGATCTCGTTCATCGCCGCGCGCGTCGTATTCGGCCATCTTCCCGACAAATTGGGGGGCGCCAAGGTCGCGCTCATCTTCGTGCTGATCGAAGCCGCCGGACAGGCACTCATCTGGGCGGCGACCAGCTCTGCACCGGCACTGCTCGGCGCGGCAATGACCGGCATAGGTTATTCGCTCGTGTATCCCGCGCTAGGCGTCGAAGCCGTTCACCGCGTTCCCCCGCAGAATCGCGGGCTCGCGATGGGCGCCTATACGGCATTCCTCGATCTCGCGTTGGGAATCGCGAGCCCCGTGCTCGGGCTGCTCGCACACTGGGCCGGCCTGCGCATGGTGTTTCTCGTCGCAGCAATGATCGCATGCGGATCCGCCGGCGTGTCTGTCGCGCTAATGAGGGCAGCCGGTCGTCGTTGACGTAGCTCCAGATCCCGGCATCGCGGTGCCGGGATCCGTTACGGCAATCACCGACAGACGCAGCGCTTTGCGTCCATCGTGACCGCCAATCGCAGACCCACACCGCGCAGCGCATCGACGGCCGCGCGTTCGCCGACCTGGTTACTCTTCGACGAGCAACGTCGACGGCCGGCGCTTCTCGATTGCCCATTTCAGGAGCGCCGCGGAACGATAGATCCCGTGCGCGAACTTGCCGTAAGGCAGTGTCGCGAACAGCGCCATCACGATCCCGAGGTGAACGGCCAGCAGCGTTGGCATCAGATTCGTGCTACGCAGTGCAAGAAGTGCAAGCCCGGAAGCGGCGGTCAGGATCAGGAGCAGGACAAATCCGCGGTCCATCGGCTTCTGGGCCGGGGCGCCATGAAGCGGGTGGCGCCTGATGTTAAGCCACAGGAGCCCACAGGTGCCGACAAGCAGGCTCACGCCACCGACCGTACCAAGCACAACCGGCAAGCTCGCATAATCGTACGGCGCCTCGAGATGGAACGCGTAGTGATACAGCGTGGCCACGCAGGTCGACGCGAAACACAGCAGGAACCCGTAGAACGTCAGGTGATGGAACCGTCGACGGAGAAGCGAGAAGGCGTCGTCGTCGTTATTGCAGCCGTCGCCGTGACCGCCTCCGAGATATCGAAGCGTCAACACGCTCTTCGTCGCCTCCAATGCGGCATCGATTGACGCGTCACCCGGATCCTCGTTGCGCCAGAACCGTAGCACGCCGATCCCAAGTGCCAGCGCCGAAAATAGGAAAACGGCACCGAACACGATCGCAAGGAAGTTGTGCGGAAAAATCGCGTAGAAATTGGATCCGGCAATATCGGCAGCCGACCGTGCGCCTCGCCCCGCCAGCATCAAAAAAGCCGTCAGCCCGGCAGCTAGCGCTACGGCGAGCGTCATTCCGTTTCGCTTGTAGAGAGACCCCAACGCCGGCGGCCATGCGTATTCCGTATAGGTGCTCACGCGTACCTCTGCCATGGCGCGCGGTACGTTGACCGCGAATTCATGCGGCGGCGCATACTGACACGAATGAAGGCAGGCGCCGCAGTTGTGACAGAGATTGGCGAGAAGATGAATGTCGGCACGCCCGAATTCGAGGCGGCGCGTCATCGCCGGGAAAACGGCACAGAATCCTTCGCAATAGCGACACGCATTGCAGATCTGCATGATTCGACTGACCTCGCGTTCGCCGTCCGACAGAAGGACGCCACGCACCGTGGTCGGGGGAGTCTCCGCGAGCGCGTTCGCCTCGCGAGCAAGCGCTTCAAGCGACTGCATGATCGGTTTCCTTTTCATTGATTCGTTGGGCGGCACGTGCCGCCTCGACACCGGCAATGCGGCCAAATGCCGTGCCGATCGCCATGCCGATACCGGCCGTATAGCCCTTTCCGAGGACGTTTCCTGCCATCATTTCTCCGGCGACGAACAGGTTCGGCGACGGCTTTCCACCGAAGTGCACGGCCGCATGTTCGTTGGTTTTCAGGCCGAGATACGTGAATGTGATGCCGGGACGCAGCGCATACGCATAAAACGGTGGTCTGTCGATCGGCTGGGCCCAGTGCGTTTTGGGCGGCCTGAGACCGTCGGTCCGGCAGTCGTCGAGCACGGCATGATTGAACGTGCCCGGGCGGCACGCAGCGTTGTACGCCTCGATCGTATTGACGAAACTCTGCTCGTTCAAACCCGTCGCGCGTGCCAGTTCGGCGAGTGACCCAGCGCGGATTCCCGGAAATACGGGTGGCATGAAGCGTCCGACGGCTTTCGAATCGATGATCGAGTAGGCGATCTGACCTGGCTGGAAAGCGACAAGGCGTCCCCAGATCGCGTATCGCTTTGGCCAGAAGTCCTCGCCCTCATCGTAGAACCGCTCTGCATTGCGGTTCAGCACGACACCGAGGGAAACACAGTCGACGCGCGTACATATTCCGCCATCGTAAAGCGGCGCGCGGGCATCGATCGCGACACAGTGCGATTGCGACGGATCGCCGATTGCGTCGGCACCGGCGTCGATCATGTACTTGAGCACGACGCCTTCGTTGAAGCGCGTTCCGCGGATGAGGAAATTGTCGGCGACCCACTCCCCGTTGACCTCGCCCCATGCTTCTCGCAACCACTCGCGATTCGACTCGAAGCCACCCGCCGCCAGCACGCACGCTCGGGCCTCGATGCGTTCTCCGCGCACCCGTGCCGCAACGAAACGCCCGTCCTTGATCTCGATCGCGTCGACCGGCGCGTCATAGCGCACGCTCACCCCAAGTGCCTTTGCGCTTCGATAGTATGCGTTGACCAGTGCCTTCCCGCCTCCCATGAAAAATGCATTGGTCCGGGCGACATGCAATGCGCCCGACAGCGGCGGCTGAAATCGGACTCCGTGCCTGCGCATCCAGTCCCGACAGTTCGATGACGCGCGTATCGCGATCCGTGCAAGCCGCTCGTCCGTCAATCCGCCCGTCACCTTCATCAGGTCGTCGAAGTATTCGCTTTCCGGATACGCATCAACGAGCACATCTTGCGGCGCGTCGTGCATGCAGCGCAGGTTGCGAGTGTGCGACGAATTTCCGCCGCGCCATTCGCGCGGCGCGGCTTCCAGCATCAGCACCGATGCACCGGCTTCACGTGCCATCAGCGCCGCGCATAGCGCCGCGTTACCGCCTCCTATTACCAGTACGTCCAGCATCAGCACCTCTTTCCCTTGATTGTCCCGGGCAGTGTAGGTGACACCTGGAATAGCGGACAGCAGCGCGCGGCGAAGACGTGTTCACGAAAATTGGAGACCGCCGGCTTCCGGATCGACGAGCGTTGCGCCCGTCCACTTTCCGCTTATCACGAGCTCACGTGCGACATCGAGGAGAACCACGCGCGCGGCGAGTCCAGGTGGGGACAGTTCATCGTCACACAGACTCGCAAGTTGGTTGAGCCGAGTCAGGTGGGCACTCTGAATCGGCACGACGCTGAAAGTCGTAGCGTCACATCGAGCCAATGCAGCGCCGGGCTGAATCGTCACGCCGAGACCGGCGCCCACGGCCTCCATCAGCGTTGCCAGACCATCGATCTCGGCGACGACGTTCATCTGGCGATTCGCTTTGGTGAAGGCCGCGTTGACGAGCATGCGCAGGCCGTGACTGTCGCTCGGGAGCACCAGCGGATAGGCGGCGAGTTCGCTAACGGATAGGCCCTTGATGTCGGACGGCAACGTCAGGGTGGTGGACGATATCGCAAATAGCCGCTCGTCCAGAAGCGGCACGGCACTGAATCGCTTGCCGGGATAACTGCCGAACAGGATCGCGAGGTCGATCTGCCGGGCGATGAGCATCGACTCAAGGTTTCCGGACAGATTCTCGACGACCCGCAAGTTGATGTCCGGATACCGTGCGCGCATCGCACGAATGAACGGTAGCGCGACAACCCCCGACGTGCTCGGCGCGAACCCGACGGTGACCTGGCCAGCAAGCCGCCCCGTCTTCGCCGCACTGGCCGCATCATCTGCGTGGCGCAGCACCAGTTGCGCCTGATGCCAGAACGCAAGGCCGGCATTTGTGGGCTGAATTCCGGTTTTCGTCCGCTTCAGAAGACGGACCGACAGTTCGCTTTCCAGCCGACTGATCTGCTGGCTCAGCGTGGACGTCACCACGTCCAACTCCAACGCAGCACGGCCCATGCTGCCGCATTCGACAACACGGACGAAATAGCGAAGCTGCCGAAGTTCCAAGAAATGCCTCTTTGACGGATAGCCTGGCGCGGGAAATCGCAATACTGCAGCGCAATACAATGCGTGCGATTCCCGCATGCGTCAATCCGAACTGCCCCTCGCGGCCCCGATAGGGAAGCAATCGGCGATGCCGGACGGGATCAGGCAGACAGTGAATCTGGCAAAGCATCGCGCAGATGCGTAGGTCCTATGCCGTCGTCGCGGACGCGTCGTGCAGCCCTGCGCTTCGCACGGCTTTGCAGCACGGGCACATCGCGGCGAATCGCGGTCATTTCCGCGACGATTGCCACGGTTACTTCCGGCGGCTTCTGCGCACCGATGTGCAGTCGCGCTATCTGATCAGCAACAGGTGCGAACAATCCTAGACGCTCCGTCGCCGGGTGCAGTTCATACGCGAACCGATTGCGCCAACGTAGCTGTGCGCCACCAATCCAGTGCTGCCGTCAATACTTCAACGTCAACGCTATCCATGTGCTCATCCGAGCGACGTTGCAAGTTCGACGGAATACGTCGCGACCTCGGCTTCCGGCTGTCCGCGCCATCCGGCGGCAGTCGGCTCGGTCAATTGCACTGCGACGACGAACCGTTCTCCGCGAGTTGCGGGTGCGCCGAATTGCGTGCGCTCGCAACCTTGGCCGACGCGGCCTGCGCATCGTTGACCCACGTGCCGGGGTTGGCGCGCGCAGGGTTGAAGCCAGCCGCCTTGTACTGGATCATTTCGTTGCGAACCTGCTCGCGCGTAAGGCCCTGGGTGGCGGATTGCGCAGATGCCAGCAACGGGCTGGAAATGGCAAGGGTGGCAATGAGAAGACGATGGCTGAATTTCATGTTGTTCACTCCAGAAAGACGAATAGAGACTTGCCGAATGCGCGCCGGCGAAACGACGTGATGCCGGTGCCGGCACCGTCGTTGCTTGATCGCTCATCGTGATTTCGCGTCAGTCAGCGAAACCCTTCGGCAAGTACGACGTCTCCACACGATGTGTGTCCTTCTGAGCCGCGTTTTAATTATGATCAAGGTCGAATGCGCGCGGCACGGTATCGACCTACAAGTATGAAGTGTACGGTTTGCCGTTGCTTCGATTAAGTGGCCAATCCCACTAGAACCTATTAATATGGCTCATGAATCAATGACGGCACTCCGTCGCTTCGGTGCTAGGATTCCAACCCTTCTATAGGGGTAATACCGGATGGCTCGAGAGAACTTCAATGACCTTCTCGTGTTTCTCGCCGTGGCGCGAGAACGAAGCTTCACGCGCGCGGCAGCGAAACTCGGCGTGTCCCAGTCCGCGCTTAGTCACACGATTCGTGACCTCGAGGCCCGCCTGGGTGTTCGTCTACTTACGCGCACGACGCGGAGCGTGTCGACAACCGACGCGGGAGAGGAACTCCTGAACACCGCCGCGCCTCGTATCGAGGAAATCGAGGCAAAACTGGCTTCCCTGTCCGATTTCCGCGACAAGCCCGCCGGCGTGGTCAGGATTACGGCCACAGATCATGCAATCGATTCCATCGTCTGGCCCAAACTGACGAACGTCCTGCGCGAGTATCCGGATATTCGACTGGAACTGACGGTCGACTACGGGCTCGCGAACATTGTCGAGGACCGCTACGACATCGGAATCCGGTTCGGAGATCAGGTTGCAAAAGACATGATCGCGGTACGCATCAGCCCTGATATCCCTATGGCCGTCGTCGGCGCGCCCTCGTATCTCGAGGGCAAGTCACTGCCCAAGTCACCCGAAGACCTGCTCAGCCACGACTGCGTGACATTGCGACTCACGACCACGAAAGGTGTATACGCGTGGGAACTGAAGAAGGGGAAGCGGGAGATCCAGGCGCGCGTGAACGGTCAATTGACGTTCAACACCCAGCAGCAGATGCTGCAAGCCGCGGTGGACGGCTTCGGTCTCGCCTTTCTGCCCGAAGACGCCGTGCGCCCCTATATCGATCGCGGTGAGTTGCAAAGCGTCCTCAAGGACTGGTGCCCGGCGTTTCCCGGCTATCACGCGTACTACCCAAGCCGCCGGCAAGCATCCCGGGCGTTCTCGGTCGTAATCGATGCATTGAAATATCGGCACTAATGCCAACCTTGCCGGTATGGCAGCGAAGCCGTCGTTCGAATGACACTCACCCCGATCCGTCGGCCGCGAGCCGGAGCGGTACGAGCGGGAGTACAGATCGTGGCAGCGCGCGTGAAGCGCCCGATTTCCGCGCCGCAGCCGAAGCCGAAGGCTTCACGGCAACTCCGGCGAGGCACCGCCGGCACTGCCCGTTGCCTCACATGTGCCAGCTCCCATCCCCGAATGGATTCATGAACGCTACTCATGGCTTCAATCACGCCTTCCGGTGCAATTAATTACATTCCTTTCATTATCATGTGAGTCGATATTGCGACGATGATCGCCCTTCCTTTGCGCGACCCGCTCGTTGCAGATTCGACGCCGACGATCGCCACCCGCGGCAGCCGGCTCATTCGTATCCCTGATCAACTGGCAATCGAAGGAATTCCCAATGAGAAAGATCCTCATTTTATTCGGATTTCTTATCACCTCATTTTCTGCGACGGCTGCCGACATGTCCGCTGGCGCCGACAACTTTTATCGTAGCGACCGCGTGATTGCGCAGAAGGTCAAATTCTCCAACCAGTACAGGATGAACGTCGTCGGCAATCTCTTCATCCCCAAGAACCTGGACCGAAATCAGAAGCATCCGGCAATCATCGTCGGTCATCCAATGGGCGCCGTGAAGGAGCAAAGTGCGAATCTGTATGCACAAAAGCTAGCCGATCAAGGCTTCGTCACGTTGTCGCTGGACCTATCATTCTGGGGTGAAAGCGACGGGCAACCTCGCAATGCCGTCTCGCCCGACATCTATGCGGAAGACTTCAGCGCAGCGGTTGATTTTCTGGGCACCCGACCATTCGTCGATAGAAGCCGGATCGGCGTGCTCGGCATCTGCGGCAGTGGAAGTTTCGTCATCAGCGCAGCCAAGATCGATCCGCGCATGAAGGCGATCGCGACGGTCAGCATGTACGACATGGGCGCCGCGAACCGTAACGGGCTGCGGCACGGGCAAACGCTCGAACAACGCAAGCAGATCATTGCCGCGGCGGCCGAGCGGCGCGATGTCGAGTTTTCGGGCGGTCAAATCCAGTACACGAGCGGAACCGTGCATCAACTGAAGGACGACACGCCTGCAATTCAGCGGGAATTCTTCGACTTCTATCGCACACCGCGCGGCGAGTACACGCCGAAGCGCTCGTCACCGGAACACACGACACACCCGACGCTGACCAGCAATGTCAAGTTCATGAACTTCTACCCGTTCAACGACATCGAGACGATCTCACCTCGCCCGATGCTCTTCATCACCGGCGAAAACGCTCACTCGCGGGAATTCAGCGAGGAGGCCTATCGTCTTGCCGGCCAGCCAAAGGAATTGGTTGTCGTGCCGGGCGCGGGGCACGTGGATCTTTACGATCGCGTCAACCTGATCCCGTTCGACAAGCTGACTGCATTCTTCCGCGGTAATCTGTAATATCGCGCCGCTGCGTCTTGTAACATCGCTCGAGGTCCGACGCCACCGCCAATGTCGACGCTGCCGCACGCTGGCAAAACAGCGTGTGGCGCGTTTCCAGCCAGTAATGCTGCCGGGCGGTGCGGTCGAACGTACTCAGTGCACCGCGACCAAACGCTCCACGACCACAATTGATGAGGCACGCTCATCAGTCCAATCACTCCAGCGGCCTTTATCGATCCCGCGCATCACGGTCTAATGGAGGCATGAAGGCTTATCGCCTCGTTCATGCTCGGTCGTCGTTCGGTACATCCTCTTTGTGACGGCTCGCGCATTCCGGCGAGATGCTGCGCGGCTCCGTGCTGCTTATGTCCAGCACTGGACAACGACCACCCCCTACCCTCGATGGCCCTTCCGACGGGCCTCCTACTGCACTGAAAGGCGCAGCGGCGAACCATTGCCGTGCGCTTTCAACAGTTCGCGCGTTCCCGTTGCGGTTCGCGCGAACCCATGAGGAACGCTATGTCGACATTGACAGCACCGCCGCAAACTACGCGGCGAAACATATGGAGCGCGGTCGGCTCGATGGCGATGTGCGCCGCGATGCTGATCGCTTCCGAATTCATGCCCGTGAGTTTGCTCACGCCGATCGCAAGCGACCTTCATGCAACGGTCGGCATGGCAGGACAGGCGATCTCGATCTCGGGGCTGTTTGCCGTGGTGACCAGCCTGCTGATTCCATCGGTCACCGGCCGCTTCGACAGGCGGCACGTGCTGACCGCACTGGCAGCACTAATGCTGGTCTCGCTGGTACTGATCGCCGAAGCGCGGGATTTCACCATGCTGATGATCGCACGCGCATTGCTCGGCGTCGTGATCGGCGGCTTCTGGTCGCTCGCAACAGCGACCATCATGCGCCTCGTCCCGGAACAAGCCATCCCGAAGGCGCTAGGCGTACTGTTCACGGGTAATGCCGTAGCTACGGCCTTTGCCGCTCCCATCGGCAGCTACGTCGGCGGGATGATCGGCTGGCGCGGCGTGTTCTGGGCGCTCGCACCCATCGTTATCGTCAACACGATCTGGCTATGGTCGAGCATCCCCTCGATGCCGGCCCAAGGCAGTCATCCCGTCGGCAAGGTCATCGGCCTGCTCAAGCGACCCAACGTGGCATTCGGGATGCTGGCGGTCATGTTGACCTTCGGCGGCGCGTTCGCGATTTTCACGTACCTTCGCCCCTTTCTCGAGTCGTACACGCACGTTGACGTACCCCAACTGTCGATGCTGTTGCTGGGCCTCGGGCTTGCGGGCTTTGTGGGAACATACGGTGCGAGCGCATTGATTGCCAAACGCCTGTATTTCCTGCTCATGATCCTGCCGCTCGCACTGGGTGCCGTGACAGTCGGCATGCTGTCGGTCGGCCACCTGCTGTGGGCGGTCGCCCTCGCGATGATCGCGTGGGGCACAGTGAACTCAGCCATTCCGGTTGCATGGTCGACGTGGCTGACGCAAGGCGTCAAGGACGAACCTGAAAGCGGCGGCGGCCTGATGGTAGCGGCAATCCAACTGTCGATCATGGTCGGCGCGGAATTCGGCGGGATCCTGCTCGATCATGTGTCGATCGCGGCGACGCTCGTCGGGGGGACCGCACTGCTCGTGCTTTCCGCGGTGATCGTCGGTAACGGTACACGACTGCAGCCGAGGAAATAGCCCGTTTCCGGCCATCGGGAGACTCGGATCCAGTATGCCAGCACGCGCTCGCGCCAACCAATTTCGCGTGAATTGCCGCGCGGTATCTGCGTGATGCGTGCTTTCGCGACCCATACACGAAACCAGCGGTCTTGATGAAAAGACTCTACCTACGCGTGCTCAAGGTCTGTGCCGGCATCGTCCTGCTCGGTGCAATCGGTGCAGTTGCCTGCCTGCAGCATCCGTTGTTCGGTGCACTCCCGCAGGGCGAGCGCCTCGCGCGCATCCTGCGCTCGCCCAACTATGCCGGCGGCGCTTTTCGCAACCAGATCGACTCGCCGATGCTGACGACGAATCAGCCCGAATGGGAGATGTGGATGGAGACCGTCTTTGGACGAGGGAAAGGTCAGCCCCGGCCGCCCGGCACCATCCCCGCGATCAGGACGAATCTCATGGCGCTCGACCCGGCGCAGGATCTGGTGGTCTGGCTCGGTCACTCGTCCTATTTCGTGCAGTTGGGCGGAAAGCGCATTCTGATCGACCCGGTCTTCAGCACCAACGCAGCCCCTGTGCCTCGCACGAACACGGCGTTCGACGGCACCAGCATCTATGCGGCGGAAGACATGCCGGGGATCGATGCGCTATTGATCACCCACGACCACTACGATCACCTGGACTATCGGACCATTCAAGCGCTCAGACCCAAAGTGAAGCGTGTTGTCACGGGCCTGGGCGTAGGGGCGCATTTCGAAGCCTGGGGTTATGACATGTCCATCGTGCGCGAGGTGGATTGGAACGACGTCGTCGAACTGACGCCGGCACTGCACGTCCACGTCACCCCAGCGCGGCATTTCTCTGGGCGTGGCCTGACGCGGAACCAGTCGCTGTGGGCCGGTTTCGCGATCATTTCCCCGAACCGTCGGATTTTCTTCAGCGGCGATTCGGGCTACGCCCCCCATTTCAGAGAGATCGGCCGGCCGCTTGGTCCATTCGACTGGGTGGCCCTCGATACCGGACAGTACGACCCCCGCTGGGCGAACGTCCACATGAATCCCGAGCAGGCCGCGCGGGCGGCCGAGGACCTGCGTGCCCGCGTGCTCACGCCGGCGCACGTGGGTCGCTTCTCCATTGCACCGCACGACTGGGACGACCCGTTCAGGCGCATCACCGTAGCCAGCGAAAAGCGCGATTATGCGCTGTGGACCCCGAAAATCGGCCATCCCATGTACCTGGACGACCGGATGCAAAAATTTTCGCCCTGGTGGGAGGAGGTCGAGCCCGATCGTCCACGGAAAGGTGTCGATGACCATGCGTCCTAGCTCACCGCCCGCAGCCAACCGGATTACTGCAGTCGCATTCCGACCCGACAACAATGTCGCAAGCAAGCAGCCCCCTTCAACAACAGCAGGGAACGATCATGATCAAAGACAAAGTTGTAATCATCACCGGAGCGTCTTCCGGCATCGGCGAGGCAACCGCAAAGTTGCTGGCAAGCAAGGGCGCCAAAGTCGTACTCGGTGCCCGACGCGAGGAACAGCTGAAGCGAATCGCAAACGAGATCAAGCAAAGCGGTGGCCATGCCGTCTACCAAGAACTGGACGTGACCAGACAACCGGACAACGACGGGATCGTCAAACTGGCTAAAGCCGAATTCGGCCGCGTCGACGTCATGTTCCTGAATGCCGGCCTCATGCCGAATTCGCCGCTTTCCGCGCTCAAGATCGACGACTGGCATCAAATGGTCGATGTCAACGTCAAGGGTGTTCTGAATGGCGTCGCGGCAGTACTGCCGACATTCATCGAACAGAAAGCCGGCCACGTCATTGCAACCTCTTCGGTAGCGGGCCTCAAAGCCTACCCGGGGGGTGCCGTCTACGGCGGGACAAAGTGGTTCGTACGTGACTTCATGGAAGTCTTGCGCATGGAGTCCGCCATGGAAGGGACCAATATCCGGACGGCGACGATCTATCCGGCCGCCATCAATACGGAACTGCTGGCGACGATCAGCGAGAAGGAGACGCTCGGCCAGATGCAGGGCATCTACGACAAGTACGGGATCTCTCCGGACCGAATTGCCAGCGTAGTTGCCTTCGCTATCGATCAGCCCGACGATACAACGATCAACGAGTTCACGGTCGGCCCGGCCAATCAGCCCTGGTAAGCCGACAGCAAGCTCCGGGGCGAGCATCGGCATGATCGCTCGGGATCGAAATGGGGCGCCCCGCAAGTGGCGCCGCTGCGAACGATGCGATCGCTCGATCCAGTAGCAAATGCCCGGCGCTGCCGGCAGGCGTCGGGCAAGCCGCATCGGCGATACACGACACACTCCAACTTCAGGTTGACAGTCAATCAACCTTCGATCCTCTTCTGATTCCCGGGAATGACGAGCACCATGCCGACGGCGCTCCGTCATTCGCGGTATCACGGCAATCGACGAATTGCTCCGATTTTTCCCTCACGCGGGGCGCCAGGACCAACGACGATGCGAGCGCGATCCGGCAGACCACTGAAGCCGGCGCGCATGGTCACGAGAGCGACGTCGAGTATCGGTTCGCGGTCGGCATGCTGTGACGCGATGCATCTCGCTCCAGTCAACTCAACATCGTCCAACACAAATGGATAACGCAATGTCCAAGAATGAAAACATCGACCTCGTCCGAAGAATCTACGGCTCAGGTGCGGCGCCGGAAGTCACTCGCGAGCTCATGGCCCCCGATCTCGTCTGGGATATCACCCCGGGCTTCCCGCTCGGCGGCGTGTATCACGGCTACGAAAAAACGGTGACGGATTTCTTCGGCCGGCTCATTCCACTGTTTGCGTCCTGGAGCACGGACGCGCAAACGTACTACGGGGACGACGACAACCACGTCTTTGTGGTCGGCGAGTATCACGGCGTCACCAAGACGGGCCATAGCGCCGACGTTCGTTTCATTCATGTGTGGACTGTGCGTGACGGTAAGCTCGCCGCGTTGAAGCAAGTCGCCGACAGCCATGTCGTCCAGCGCGCACTGGGCAACTAAAGGGTCAGTGCCAATTCTCGACCCGACCGCGCCCCCCTTCCGCAAACATTCGAACCCACATAATCTGGAGTCTTCACGAGAGCTGTCGGATTGACCGAGTTCGGCGGACCGGAGATACTGCGCCCCTTGAGTCTGTCGACACCGGTGACCCATGCCGGCGAGATTCGGATCCGCGTCACGGCTGCCACCGTCAACCCGGTCGACACGATGGTCCGCCGGGGGCTGGCGTTTGTCTCCGATGCAGCGCCACCTTACGTTCCAGGGATGGAAGCAGCAGGTGTGGTCGAGCAGATCGGGAAAGGAACCGAGACGAATCTGCGCGTCGGCGACCGTGTCGTCGCGATCGTTGTCGTGTCGGGAACGCGCGGCGCGTATGCCGAACAGCTCGTCGTTCCAGCAGAGTCCGTGGTCCGTGCTCCCGTCGGGACGACCGACGCAGAAGCCGCTACGCTTCCGATGAACGGACTGACAGCACGGATGGCCTGGACATCCTGAAGCTGCCGGCGGGCGGCACCATCGCAGTCATCGGTGCAGCAGGTGCGGTCGGTGGTTACACCGTACAGTTGGCAAAGGCCGAAGGATTCCGTGTCATTGCCGACGCCTCGCCCAAAGACATTCAGCTTGTCGAAGCGCTCGGAGCCGATGTCGTCCTGCGGCGGGGAAGCGATTTCCCGGATCTGGTACGCAACGAAGTGCCAGACGGCGTAGACGGATTGATCGACACCGCAGGCGTCGGGTTGCCGGCCGCCCGTGCAGTGCGCAACGGCGGTCGGATAACGACATCGGCTCCTGGCACGCCGCTATTGACCGAGCGAGATATCGTCCCCGAGCGCACCTTCGTTCCGAAGTATGCGCTGAATCATTCCGCCCTTAAACAACCCCGTCAGTGAGTCAAGCAGGACCGCATCACCCTTCGAGTCGCCCGCACCTTGCCCGTCGAACACGCCGCCGACGCTCATCGCCTTCTGGAGGCCGGCGGTCTGCGAGGACGGGTGGTCCTCACTTTATGAACGGACCGCGACCACCAATGATCCAACGTTCCAACGACGTCGGGAATACGACTATGCCTATCGACACCCATGCCACGCTTCCCTCGGTGGGCCAGACCTAGCTTGCCGATCTGGGTCCGAACACACCACTGGGTCACTTCGCGGTGGAAATGACGTTTGAATCGCCCACTCGCGTCAGCTTCCTCGTAACACGCGGAGCCATCAAGGGCAGATCCCAGAACATGGTCTACACATCGGCCAAGCTTCGCGATGGCCTTTATGTGGTGCGCTGGACCGAACCCGATTCGCACGACTTCGTCACGCACATAGAGGACTACACGGCACGCGTCTGTATGGCCAGTTCAGTCGTCGGTGGCAAGTTCATCCAACTCGCGGGGACGTGGACCCGCGTACGCTGAACGGCTTCCGTATCGCTCAATTTAGGGAGCCGAAGCACGCCGCCATTATGATATGCGCTCGCGCCGGGAGCGGGCGCGTTGCGAGGCATCGCCTGCGTCGGCCAAAACAAAGTCGTCACTGCGCGGGGCGCGGCGAAGGTCGGTGTCAACTGCTCATACCCCTGTCGCGGCGATCGCATCCGTGGTCACGTGTTGTTCAACTCTTTAGTTTGATCGCAGGACCGTGCTGTAGTGTAAAGGAGGCTTATCTCCTTGTTATGCTGATCGGCCTTGCCGCGCGCAACACTGAGCGGCCGTTGTGGAGCCGCCCGAACGGTTCTTTGGACCGTCAGCCGCCGGGTTGAATCTGCAAGGCAGAGCTGACGGCTGCCGTACAGCACGCCCTTGGTGTTGACGTCGATCATCCGGTCCCACTCGTCCACGTGCAGGCGTTCGAGCATCGGGCTCGGCATCAGCCCCGCGTTGTTCAGCATCACGTCGATGCGGCTGTGCATGTCGACCGCGCGATCGACCAGGCGCTCGACTGCGTCGCGGTCGGTAACGTCCGTTTCGAGAACTGCTTGCCGCCCGGCGCCGATTTCGTCGGCGAGCCGCTCCACCCGGTCCACGCGGCGTGCGCCGAGCACCAGCTGCGCACCGCGTTTCGCGAGATGCCGCGCAGTTTCTTCGCCGAGGCCGCTGCTCGCGCTGGTAATGACGACGACTTTGCCATCGATGTTTTCGGTAACGATGCTCCTCTCTTCAGTTGCGCGCGCGTCAAGCCGCGCGCCGTGAAAATACGTCCTTGAACGCAGGCATCGCCGAAAAGACGTTCGGCCATCCCGCGTAGAACGCCAGTTGCGTCAACGTCTCGGACGCTTCGGCCTGCGTGAGCCCGTTGTCCATCGCGCGGTTCAGGTGATACGGGATCTGCGCCACCTGGCCGTTGGCGACGAGCGCACTCACCGTCACCAGGCTGCGGTCGCGCGGCGCGAGCCCCGGGCGAAGCCACAAGTCGCGAAACAGCGCATCGGTCGTGTACGCGACCACGCCCGGCGCGACGGCGCCGAAGTTTTCCGCGACCGTCCGTGCGCGCTGCGCCTCGGCCGCCTCGTTCAGCGGCAGCGGCGCAACGTCCGCCGGCGCGAGTTGATTGGGCCCGATGCCGCGTTCGTCATAGACGTGCTTGACGACAATCGATGCGGCGCTCGCGTTGGCCCATCCCGCGTAAAAGGCCAGGTGCGCGATCATTTCCGATATTTCCGCGGGCTTCACGCCGTGATCCAGCGCGAGGCGGACATGCAGCGGCATCTCGCCGGTCGGGCCGCGAGCGATCAGCACCGACAGCGTCACGATGCTGCGATCACGCGGCGATAGTTGCGGCCGCTTCCACAGGCCGTCGAACACGATGTGCGTCGTGTATCGCTCGAAGGCCGGGGCAACGGCTTTCAAATCGGTGGAAGACAAGGTTTCCTGCATGATGTCGGTCCTTTGCATGTGGGTGCACGCGGCGGTAAGCAGGGCCAGGCCCGTCGCGGCGACGAGCCGCAACGGGCAGCGCGTACGCTCGTCACCGCGCGCCGTATTGCGCATCGGTGACGTGTTCGAGCCAGTTGACGTTGCTGCCATCGAGCGCCTCCTGAAGCGCGATATGCGTGACGCCCGTCGTGGCGGACGCCCCGTGCCAGTGCTTGACGCCGGCAGGAATCGACACAACGTCGCCCGCGACGATCGGCTGTCGTTCCCGGCCCCATTCCTGAACCCAGCCGCGTCCCGACGTCACGACCAGCGTCTGGCCGAGCGGATGCGTGTGCCACGCGGTGTGAGCGCGGGGCGCGAACGTGACCAGACCGCCCGACAGGCGCAAAGGCGGGTTCGCCTGAAAGAGCGGATCGATGCGCACTTGGCCCGTGAAGCGCTGCGGCGCGCCCGGCTCGGAAGATCGCGTGCCGCTGTGCGCAACCGCGATGCCCGTGCTTACGGCCTCGTCGGCCGATGCGGCGAATGAGGCGCAGGCGAGCATCAAGACCAAGGCAGCGGGCGCGTTCATTACGGTTCGTCGCTGCCGAAGTATTGCTCGTCCGTCACCTTGTCCAGCCAGTGGACGTTCTTGCCATCGAGCGCCTCCTGAATCGCGATATGCGTCATCGCGGTGGTCGACGTCGCACCGTGCCAGTGCTTGTGACCCGGCGGGCACCAGATCACGTCGCCCGCACGGATCTCGACGCGCGGCTCGCCGTCGCATTGCGTCCAGCCACAGCCGGCAGTCACGAGCAGGGTCTGGCCGAGCGGATGCGTATGCCATGCGGTGCGTGCGCCCGGCTCGAACGTCACGCTGGCGCACGACACGCGCGCCGGCGGCGGCGGTGCGTTCAGCGGGTCGATCCGGACCGTGCCGGTGAACCATTCTGCGGGGCCTTTGATCGAGGCCTGCGAGCCCGCGCGCTTCAGTTCCATGATGTCGTCCTCTTCCGAAAAGGGTGCCGCATGGATCGTTCCAGCGGTCAGCCATCGCACTTTAACGACTCGCGATTCACGCGACTAGATGGCAAAATCGGCATAGGCCTATGCTGTGGTGCATAAATCAATGGAAGACTTCAACGATCTGGTCGCATTCATGACCGTCGCGCGCGAGCGCAATTTCACGCGGGCTGCCGCGCAGCTCGGCGTGTCTCAATCGGCGTTGAGCCGAACGGTGCGCGCGCTCGAGGGGCGAATGGGCATTCCGTTGCTGACGCGCACGACCCGCAGCGTGTCGCCGACCGAGGCCGGCGAACGGTTGCTGGAATCGATCGCTCCCCGCTTTCAGGAAATCGAGGCGGAACTGGAATCGCTACGCGCAATGACGGACATGCCGACCGGCAACGTCCGGATCACCGCGACCGACTATGCGGCGAACGAGTACGTGTGGCAGCGGCTGCAACCGCTGCTGCGTCAGTATCCCGCGCTCAGGGTCGAGTTGGTGAACGACTATGGTCTGACCGACCTGGTCGCCGGCCGCTACGACATCGGCGTACGGCTCGGCGACCAGGTCGCCAAGGACATGATCGCGCAGCGTATCGCGCCGGACATGACGATGTCGATCGTCGGTTCTCCCGGTTATCTGTCGTCCCGACCGGTGCCAACGACGCCGCACGAACTGACCCAGCACAACTGCATCAACCTTAGATTACCGACGAGAAACGCGCTGCTATCGTGGGAGTTGAGCAAGGGGCGACGCGAGTTGCAGGTCCGCGTCGAAGGACAGTTGACATTCAACAACGTCTATCAGATGGTCGACGCGGCCCTCGCTGGTTTCGGGCTCGCCTATGTGCCGAAAGATCTGGTCACGCATCATGTTGAAGAAGGACGGCTCAGCTGGGTGCTGGAGGATTGGTTTCCGACGTTCGTCGGGCACCACGTCTATTACCCGAGCCGGCGCAAGTCGTCGCGATCGGTGGAGCTGGTGGTCGACGCGCTTAGGGCTGGGTATGTGGGCAATGCACGTTAAGCATGGGACACGTTTCGTCATCAAGCGCCGAGCTCGCTTTCGCCCCGAGTGTAGAGAGCGGCACAACCTCGTCAGTGTCAGGTCTACCTAATGCACCTGGAATACAGTCTTTGCAATGTCGATTCCAACTGGTGTCAGATTCATCGCTAGCCTCCGCTTCGCCGTGAAGATCCAAGTGGTCTTGCGCTATGCGTTCGCTCATATCAAAAGCCCGCGCCTCGCGAGGCTGGAGGGAGGCCTCCATACCATTTCCCAAGAGTTGGAGCCTCCACAAAACTCGGAGCGGCTCATGATGATTGAACAACGTCACACTCACTCCAGCGTTGCCAATTCAACGGATTACTTCGTCAGGCGGACCGGCGCATCTGCGAAACGGCCCGCACGCGCACCGCGAACGTCAGGATAACCGCACCGGCGAGCGCCGACGCGCCCGCAAGCACGAATGCACTTGCATACCCACCGCCATACTGGACGAGCCAGCCGGTCAAGCTTGGCGACAGGATGCCTGCGAGATTCGCGAGCAGATGAACGAACCCGCCGGCCGAGCCGACACGTTCCCGCGGCACGATTTCCTGCAGAAGCGACCAGCAAGCCTGGGGTGCCATGAACGCGAAAAGGCTTGCGATTGCGATCAGCGTGACGGCCGCGCCGAGCGAGCTCACCCGTGACGCCAGCAGCACGCAAGCCGCCGCGACCGCGAGCCCGACGACGATCACGATCTTGCGCGCGAACAGCACGTCGCCGGTGCGGCGGTAGATGCGATCCGACACGGTGCCGCCGGCCACGAACCCGACGGTCGCGCCGAGCCAGGGCAGAATCCCGACGACACTCATCTGCTTGATGTTTAGATGCTGGTAGTCGGTCAGGTAGCTCGGCAGCCATGACAGGAAAAAATACAGCACGTAGTTGAAGCTGAAGAACGCGAGCGCGACGCCGAGCACCGGCCGCGACAACAGATCGCGCAGCAACGGACGCGCGGCGCGATCGTCCGCATGCGCATCCAGTGAGACGCCGACCGTCCGGTCGGATGCGATCTCACGCACTTCTTCCGGAGACACGCGCGGGTGGCTCGCCGGATCGTCGCGGAACAACGCCCACCACGCGGCCAGCCACACGAAGCCGAGCGTGGCGATCACAACGAACGAAACGCGCCAGCCAAACTGCAGCGCAACCAGGCCGACGATCGGCGCCGCGATGGCCGCACCGAGCGGCTGCCCCGCGTTGGTCCAGCCGACCGCACGTCCCGCTTCGCGGCGCGGGAACCAGTTCGAGATCGCCTTGTTGGTGGTCGTCCCCATCGGCCCTTCGCCGATCCCGAACGCGACGCGTACGATCAGTAGGTGCGCGAACGACCCGGCGAGCGCGGTCGCGCCGCAGAACAGAGACCACACGCCGGCCGCGCACGCGAACACTCGACGCGGCCCGAATCGGTCCGCGGCCCAGCCGCCGACGAAGCAGAATACGCAGTAGCCGATGAAGAAGCTGCTGAACAGGATACCCATCTGCGCGTCGTCGATGCCGAGTTCGCGCTTGATGATCGGCGCGACGACGGACAGCGCCGCGCGATCGAGATAATTCAGCATACCGGCGCCGAACAGCAGCGCGCCGATCCACCAGCGGTAACGCGTTTTCATGTTGTCTCCTGTCGAGCCGGGCACGTGCCTGCGCATCCACCCGGCTTCCTGATTTCCGATTGCGCCGCCAAACCGGCAACGGCTTCGCGTGCGTGCGCCGAGCGCACCGTTCCTGCGTTCAACCGATCGTCGCGTGCGCGATCGTGTTGCGTGCCAGCACTGCTTCGTCCGGCAAGAAGCCAAGCCCGGGCACATCGGGCAAGCGCAGCCGCGCCCCGGGCCGCTGCGCGTCATGCAGCCGCTCGGGCCAGTCGAGATAGGGAATTTCGAGCGCGACGTCGTCCGGTAGCGTCGCGACCACGTGCGCGGTCGCCAGCAGCCCCGCTCCGTAATAGAAACAGTGCGGCATGACCCGCACGCCGTGCTCCGCCGCGAGCGCGATCACTTCCGCGATGCCGGTCGGTCCACCGATCTTCGCAATGCTAGGCTGCGCGACGTCGAGCGCGCCGTGTTCGAACAGGTCGCGAAAGCCCGCGACGCCCGACGAGTTCTCACCCGCCGCGATCGGCACGCCGACGCCGCGCACACGCGCGATGCCGTCCGCGTCGTCGCAAGGCCAAACCGGTTCCTCGATCCAGCCGAGCCGCAGGTCGGCCAGCTCGCTCACATGCCGCAGCGCGTCGCTCGCCGTCCACGGGCAGTTCACGTCGACCATCAGCTCGCTGCCGGCCGGCAGTGCCGCACGCGCGGCCGCGATGGCCGCACGTTGCGTCTCGTGCAGCTTGATGCGCCCGAACCCTTCGTCCGACGCCCGCCGCACGTGGCGCGCGACTTCGTCGGGGTCGTTGTCGTAGCTGACCAGGCTCGCATACACGTCTATCTCGTCGCGGTGGCCGCCGAGCCACCGATACAACGGCACGCCGGCCGCCTGCGCGGCGAGGTCGTGCAGCGCCGTGTCGATCGCGGACAATGCGTACAGCACCGGTCCGGTGCGGCCGAACGCATGCAGCGCGCGATCGGCCGCGTCACGCAATGTGGCGATCCCGTGCCGCGTCGGCTCGAATTCGGCGCCCTTGAACCAACGGCCAACCGGGCCTTCGAGCGCGGCGAACGTGACGGGATTGATCAGATGACCGAATGCTTCGCCCCAGCCAACGCGCCCTGCGTCATCGGTGAGCCTGACTAGCAGCGACTCCATGCGACGCAGCGAGCGGTCTGCGGCGTTATACGTATCGGCGACGGTCGGTTCAACAGCGGCGACGGGACGGCGGCCCGCATCGAATGCGAGCGAGATGCGAATGACTTCGATGGTGACGATTTTCACGAACAGATTCCCGGTGCGGCGGGTCGGTGGCATGGAAGCGGCCGACGGCAGAAAGTGCAATGCAATGGCAGCTTTGCGAGGTCGTTCGATTGCGTCACGTCGGCTCCCATAGCAGTCTGTCATCGTACAACTTACGTGATCCGACGGCAATATATCCAGACCTCTTCCCCTTATAGGTGGGATGATTTATACATGGGTTTGTCATGCGACATCTTATGACTGTTACAGGCGGAAGAAATGGAACCGCGGGCGCCGGGCCGATGGTGAACGGGACCCGGGTCGGCATCGCCTGCCTCGATGGCCAGCCAGCCTGGATCGGTCAGCGATTCGATCCGTCGAAGTTCACCAGTTCGACCCAGTTCGCGCCCTTGCCGACCGGATATTGGCCGAGCGTGGCAAGCCCGCCCGTTTTCGCGTCGATGCGATAGAGGCTCAACGTCGGCGACAGCTGCCCCACCGCGAGCAGATACCGTCCCGACGGATCGATGTTGAAGCCGCGAGGCTGCTTTTCGGTCGCGTACGTGCCGATCCGCACCAGCTTGCCCGTGGCCGTATTCACGCTATAGGCGCCCAGCGTGCTTGAGGTTCGTTCGGAGATGAACAGGAAGCGGCTGTCCGGTGTGAGATGCAGATCGGCTCCCCACGGCTTGTCACCCTTGAAGTCGGGCGGCAAGATCGAAATCGTCTGGACCGGCCTAATGGTGTCGTTGGCCCGATTGAAGGCAAGCACGTGCAGCTTGCCGTCGAGCTCGTCGATCAGGTAGACGAAGCGATTATCAGCGGAAAACACGAAATGGCGCGGGCCCGAATCCTTCGGCAGAGAATACGCGGGCTGCGCGTCCTCGGTGAGCGTGCCGGTGCTGGCGTCGAACTTGAGACGCAACCACGCGTCGGCGCCCAGCACTGATGCGAACGCATAGCGGTTGTCCGCCGACACGCGGATAGCATGCGCCATTGGCCCGGTCTTGACGGTCTGCTGCACGTTAGCTGCCACCCCATCCGAGTCGATGCGGTTCACCGCCAGGAGGTTGCCGCCGTACGATGCCGACATCAGATAGCGGCCGGTCATGTCGGTCGACAGGTATGCCATGCTTTCCGCGAGCGGCGCACGACCCAGTTCAACAAGGTGGCCGTCGAGCGGATCGATGGCGAAACTCACGACACTGTAGGGCTTGGAGCGCAGCCCCGCATACAGACGACGATGGTCGGGCGAGAGTGCCATCGGCATAACGGTACCGTTCACGGGCACGGTTTCGACCGCGGCGAGCGTGCCGGCCCGTGCGTCGAGGCGGAACACCGAGATGTCCTGGCTGTCGGCGTTCGAAACGTAGGCGTATGTCGCCGCGTGCACGGCGAAAGATGCGGCCAGGCCCGAGAACGCCAGCGCCACGCGGCGCAACTTCATCGTCGTTTTCATTTCGTCCTTTTTTCTATTGTTGGTGAAAGCCGTCAAGCTTCGCCGAGACGGAATACCGCCACGGCGTCCTTCATCGATTGCGCCTGATGCTCCAGCGCATCCGCGGCGGCGGCGGCCTGCTCGACGAGCGCCGCATTCTGCTGCGTGACTTGATCCATCTGGCTCACGGCGACGCCCACCTGCTGTATGCCGGCGCTCTGCTCGCTCGTCGCCGACGACATTTCCACCAAGATGGTCGCCACGTTGCGCACGGCGCCCACGATCTCCTCCATCGCCGCGCCCGCTTCGGCCGCGAACGCGTTGCCGTTTCGCACCTCGTTCATCGAGGCGCCGATCAGTTCCTTGATCTCGCGCGCCGCGCTGGTGCTGCGCTGCGCGAGCGTTCGCACCTCGCCCGCGACGACCGCGAAGCCACGCCCCTGTTCGCCCGCGCGCGCCGATTCGACGGCCGCATTCAGCGCGAGAATGTTGGTCTGGAACGCGATGCTGTCGATCATGTTCGTTATCTCGGCGATCTTGAGCGCGCTTGCACTGATATCCTGCATTGTCCGGACCACGCGGCCGACCACGTCACCGCCCCGGCGCGCGAGGTCCGCCGTGCCGCTCGCGAGCGTGCTCGCCTCGGTGGCGTTCGCCGCGTTCTGCCTGACCGTCGAGGTCAGTTCCTCCATGCTCGCGGCGGTTTCCTCGAGCGACGCCGATTGCTGCTCCGTGCGGCTCGACAGGTCGAGATTGCCGGCGGCGATCTCGCGTGCAGCCGTGTGGATCGCGTCGCAGCTGTCTCGCACGCCGCTCACGGTGCGCGAGAGTCCGTCGCGCATCCGCCGCATGGCCGCAAAAAGCAGGCCGAATTCGTTGCGGCCCGCCTCGGGCACGCGCACGGTCAGATCGTTCGACGCGACGCGGTCGAGCACCGCCACCGCTTCGCCGAGCGGGCGCGTCACGATGCGCGTGAGCGCGACGTGCGTGACGACCATCAGCGCAAGCGCCAGCCCGACGCCCACCACCACGAAGCCCAGGATCCACCGGTAGCGCGCGTTGCCGTCGTTGAGCGCCTGTTCGGTCAGGGTGTTCGCGAGTGTCTGCAGCTTCTCGACGTTTTCCGAGTACACCATGCCCGCGCGGGTGACATCGCGGTCGTTGATGGTCACGTAGCCGGCAGTGTCGTTATTGCGCAGCGCGTCGGCCGCGCGCGCGAGCAGGGCCGCAAGCCGGTCCGACGACGCCACGAGTTGTCGTTTGAGCTCCGAATCCATGCCGTCGAATGCACTTGCGTCGCGATATGCGCTGGTTTCGCTCGCGGAGCGTTCGAAGGTGCGATTCGCGCTCTGCAAGGCCGAATCGCGCGCCGCCGTGTCGTTGCGCTCTTTCAGCGCGCTATAGGCGCGCACCAGCGCCGAACGCGTGCGGGTGCTGTCCTTGTATGCGTCGTTGACGAGGATGGTTTGGCGCGAAATCTCATGCAGGCGCTGCGCGTTCGCATCGGCCATTCGCAGCGACACGATGCCGGCGATGCCGCCAATCACGATCACCACCCCAAACATCGTCAGTGCCGCGAGCAGGCTGGCTCGCACCGTCATGTTGCGCATCTTGGTTCCTGTCTCTGCTTGGTCATCAGCCGCGGTGACGGCACGTGGGACGTCCCGGGCATCAGCCACGCACGTTCTGGCATTGTTGGGTGGATTGCGGGGTGCGTTACGTGGTGACCCGCGTATGGGTCGCGAATTTTGATATGTGACATCGTACTTCTTATACACGATTTTCGAGCTGTGCCACAGGAAACCTCTCCCCCTTTTGAGGTTGACCGAAATCCGCCTAAACCCCAGTGAACCTCATATGCCGCATGGGGGGGGGGGGCAATAATAACGCGCAATCTGACGGCTTGTTCTTAGGGTAGACACGGACGGGAGCGTTGGTGCATTCATCGATAATATCATCGTGTCATCGTATGACAATGGCCCTGGCGACGGTATCGCCTCATCGACAAGATCACAAGAAAAAGACGGAGACAGCAGTGACCGACAACGACTTCGATCCACAACCCGACGGCACCGTTCGGCATCCCTCCATACCCAGGATCACTCGACGCCATTTCCTCGGCTACAGCGGTGCCCTGATGGGCAGCGCCCTGCTCGGCGCTTGCGGTGGTACCGACAACACCCCGCCCCCCGCCAGCGTGCCTGCGGAGGATCCGATCTGGGGGCCGAGTGGCCTGGCGACCAACATCATCGCCTCGCTGAATGGCATCGCGCAGTCGTCGTTCCCTGCCCTAGATTTCCAGGTTGAGGCCTACGGCGCCCAGCCGTGTTCGGTCGTTGCGCAAACCAGCCCGTATACAGACGCCGCCAAATCGCCGCTCAGCCCCGGCGCCGGCGCCACCCCAGGCGCTGGAGCGGTGGATTCGCGTCCAGCCTTCCTGGCTGCGATCGCAGCCTGCTCGGCAGCGGGCGGCGGACGCGTGGTAGTGCCGGCCGGCGCTTGGTACTGCGCGGGGCCGATCGTGCTGCAGAGCAACGTCAACTTTCACCTGAGCGCGAACTGCACGATCTTCTTCAGCCCAAACCCGGCCGACTACGCCAAGGACGGCCCCGTCGACTGCGGCGCAAACGGCAAGCTGTTCTACAGCCGCTGGCAGGCCAACGACTGCTTGAACTTCGGCGCGCCAGTGTACGCACGCAACGCCAGCCATATCGCGCTTACCGGCGAAGGCACCACCTCGATCCTAAACGGGCAGGCGATGACGCCGTTCGCCGGCTCGGGCAACACTGCCACCTGCTGGTGGACCTACAAAGGCAACACGGGTGTCTACGGTTGCGCTGGCTCCTCCACGCCGTCGCAGGCCTATACGAACCCGAACAACGTCGACCTGAAAACGGCCGCGCCCGGTATTCCGGACGCTTTGTATACGCTGCTGACCAATCCGGCCACGCCGTGGCAGCAGGATCAGAACTACCTGCCCGCGCTGTCCGAGGCCGGTGTGCCGGTAGCGCAGCGCATCTTCGGGCTGGGCCATTACCTGCGGCCCTGCATGGTGGAATTCATCGGGTGCACCGACGTCCTAATGGAGAACTATCACACCCAAAACACGCCATTCTGGCAGCACCATCCGACCGACTGCACAAACGTGGTGATTCGCGGCGTGATGGCCGACAGCATCGGCCCGAACAACGACGGCTTCGATCCCGATGCCTGCACTAACGTGCTGTGCGACGGTATGATCTTCAACACTGGTGACGATTGCATCGCGATCAAGTCGGGCAAGGATCTCGATACGCAATACGGCGCGGCACGGAACCACGTGGTGCAGAACTGCACCATGAATAGCGGCCACGGCGGCATCACACTCGGCAGCGAGATGGGCGGCGGCATCGAGAACGTTTACGCGCGCAACCTGACGATGCTGAACCAGCACTGGGCGACCAATTCGCTGAACATTGCTATCCGCATCAAGACCAACATGAATCGCGGCGGTTTCGTGCGCAACTTCTATGTGAACGGCGTGACACTGCCGAACGGCGTGAGCCTGACGGGCGGCGGCTACGGCAGCAAGATGCTGGCCGGCAGCCCGATCAACAGCACCGTGCCGCTCGGCGTGGCAACCTTGGCGTCGGGCAATCCGTCGGCATCGCAGGGCGGCCTGATCACATTCGATTGCGATTACCAACCCGCCGGCGATGCGATCCGGACGCGCCCGGCGCTCGTGCAGAACGTCAACATCACTAACGTGAATGCCACCAACGTCACGCTCGGCAGCGCGACCGGCTCGTGTTTCCAGGCGATCGTCGCGCAAGGCCCGGTGGCGTTCGACTACAACGGTCCGGCGCCGACCCCGACGATTCCCGCCATCACCGGTGTAACCATCTCGAACTGCGACTTCGGCTCGCCCACCGCAACGGGGCCGGCCAGCACCACCACGCCGGGTCCGATCTATGCGTGGAACGTGAACGGCATTAGCCTGCAGAACGTGTTGATCGCGGGGCAACTCTACAACACCACGATCACCGACCTACGCTGATCCTCACGGAACCGCGCACGTGGATCTCACGCGGAAGTACCCGGGGGCCGGGCCGGCCCCCGGACGACGTTCAGCAGGCAGCCTTCCAACGATTCTCCGGTCGCCTGTTGCCGCGCGCCACCAGTCAATCGGCCATGCCTGCAATGACTGAACGCGACCAAAAGTTGGACGACGAGCCCTGAGGCCAGACGCTGACGCAACCCTACGCGCTGCTGCATGACATGCTGTACGTGGCAACGAGGCAGGGGCAGGGTGACTTGCTCGACTGCTTCGATCTTGAACTCATCCGTGTACCGCTTGCCGCTCATATCGACCTCCTCGGTTGCCATAAATTATGGCTCGAAGATGTCTACGAAAGGCTAGCCGGTCCAGGCGCGAGTCGCCTGTCCATATCTCATTGGTTTTTATCGGCCGGTACGTTGCCGGCGATGTCCAACAACAGCGCAGCGAGCGGCGATCAGGTCACCGGCGCAGGATTGAAGAGAACCAGAGCGTTATGGAGCTTCAGTTTTTCAGCGCACGTCTGTTTGCGTCCGCTCGCGACGTCGAGCAGCAGCTTGAACAACTCCCAGCCCACATCTTCGATCGTTGCAGTACCGGTCGCGATCGTGCCTGCGTTCACGTCCATCAGGTCGTGCCAGCGACGTGCCAGGTCCGAACGGGTTGCGACCTTGACGACGGGAACCTCGGCGAGGCTATACGGCGTACCCCGGCCTGTTGTGAAAACGTGCAGATTGATCCCGGCTGCCACCTGCAACGTGCCGCAAATAAAATCGCTCGCGGGTGTCGCAGCGTAGATCAGCCCTTTTTGCCTGACCTTTTCGCCCGGCGCGAGTACGCCAGATATCTGCGAATTGCCGGACTTGATGATCGAGCCCATCGCCTTTTCGACAATGTTCGACAGCCCGCCCTTCTTGTTCCCCGGCGTCGTGTTGGCGCTACGATCCGCTCCGCCGCGCTTCAGATAGTTGTCGTACCAGTCCATCTCCCGAATGATCGCAGCGGCAACTTCGGGATTAGCGGCGCGCCCTGTGAGCTGACCGACACCATCGCGCACCTCGGTCACCTCCGAGAACATGACCGTGGCACCCGCGCGCACGAGAAGATCGGTGGCGAAACCAACTGCCGGGTTTGCGGTCAGGCCAGAAAAGGCATCGCTGCCACCGCACTGAACGCCCAATACCAGGTCTGAAGCCGGACAGGTTTCCCGGCGCCGGCTATTCAGCCGGATCAGGTGACCTTCAGCCATCCGAATGATCGATTCGATCATTGAGTCAAAACCGACATGGGCGTCGTCCTGCAGCACCACGACGTCACCATTCACGTCCGAAGGCAGGTCACCGACGTCCGCGACGTCATCCGCTTCCGTAACAGTCGCAATAGGAATCGTCCCGGGAGGCATCAGACGCTCGGGCTGCAGTTTCTCGCAACCAAGGCTCACCATCATGACTTCTCCGCCGAAGTTCGGATTGAGCGCGATGTTGCGTACTGTACGGATCGGCACCATTGCATCGGGAGCGTCAATCGCAACCCCGCATCCATATGTGTGCCCGAGGCTGACCACGTCATCGACGTTCGGATATTTCGGCAACAGCTCGCTCTTGATCCGGGTCACGGCATGCTGAACGACGTCTGCAACACACTGAACAGTCGTAGTAATCGCAAGAATGTTGCGTGTACCGACCGAACCGTCGCTATTGCGGTAGCCCTCGAACGTGTAACCCTCCAGAGGCGGCATAACCGGCGCCTTGATGGTCGCGATCGGAAGATCGTCGAGGCCGGGAGGGGTTGGAATCCGAATGACGTGCTCGTTCACCCAGCTTCCCTTGGGCAGCGCCTGGCTCGCATACCCGATTACAACGTTGTACCGGACGACCTCATCGCCCTCAGCGAAATCCTTCAGCGCGACCTTGTGGCCTTGCGGCACCCGTTCGCGAAGTGCCAGACCATCTGGGAAAGTCGCTCCCTCCCCCAGTCCCCCGTCATTGACAACGATCGCGACGTTGTCATTGGGGTGCACGCGAATATAAAGCGGTGTCTGTTCCATTTGCATCTTCCTCTGAGCGGCGAGGTTCGCCCAATGACCCTGCTTAGTTTTACGTCATCATACAACGTACAACCTCTTTTTGGATACCTATTTACCCTGGGAAATCTCTGAAAACCGCCATCTCCCGTTGCTCAGCCGAAAGCCTAGTTGTACGATAACATATAAGAAGTAACCGAAACCGAACCGAATTTCTTGGAACGCCCCATCATGACCACTCCGCAAGAACTCAAGCAAATCGTCTCCGACGGCCTCCTCTCCTTCCCGGTCACGGACTTTGACCAACAGGGCAATTTCCGCGCCGATACGTACGCAAGCCGCCTCGACTGGCTCGCGCCTTACGGCGCAACGGCACTGTTCGTAGCGGGCGGCACGGGCGAATTCTTCTCACTTACGCGCGATGACTACACAGCCGTCGTCCGTACGGCGACCGAAGTCTGCAAGGGCAAGGTGCCAATCCTCGCAGGGGCGGGTGGTCCGACGCGCGTTGCCATCGAGTACGCGAAAGAAGCGGAGCGCAATGGCGCGCAGGGCATCCTCCTGATGCCGCATTACCTGACGGAGGCCTCGCTCGACGGGATCGCAGCGCATGCTGAGGAAGTGTGCAAGGCAGTGCCCAATCTGGGCGTGATCATCTATAACCGGGCCAATTCGAAGCTGAACGCTGACATGCTCGAGCGCCTCGCCGATCGCTGTCCGAATCTGATCGGGTTTAAGGACGGTGTCGGCGACATCGAAAACATGGTGACGATCCGTCGCCGCCTGGGTGAGCGGTTTTCCTATCTCGGCGGCCTGCCGACGGCTGAAGTTTATGCAGCCGCGTATAAGGCCCTCGGCGTTCCGGTCTACTCGTCCGCCGTCTTCAACTTTATTCCGAAGACCGCCATGGACTTCTATCGTGCAATCGCATCGGACGATCACGCAACGATTGGAAAGCTGATTGACGACTTCTTCCTTCCTTACCTCGCAATCCGTAATCGCCGTGCGGGTTACGCAGTCAGCATCGTCAAGGCGGGCGCAAAGCTCGTTGGCCACGATGCCGGCCCGGTTCGCGCTCCGCTCACGGACCTCAACGACGAAGAACTGAGCCAGCTCGACGCTTTGATCAAAAAGCTCGGCGCGCAGTAAGCACGCCACGAGGAGACAGGCGGGGCTAGCCGCGCAGTTATGCCCAACAGCGACACAGGCACCCCGCTCGCTTTAAACAGAGGAAGATCGTCATGGAAATGAGCCGCACGGCAAATCCCGCGGACGCACTCAAGCGTACGAAGGTCCGCTACGTCATTCTGGCCCTTATTTTTGTCATCACGACATTGAACTACGCAGATCGCGCGACCTTGTCGGTCACCGGATCTGCAATGCGGGGAGAGTTCGGCTTCGATGCGGTCAAGATGGGATACATCTTTTCCGCATTTAGCTGGGCCTATGTTCTCTGTCAGATTCCAGCCGGCTGGCTGCTCGATCGCTTCGGAGCACGCCGAGTGTATGCCGCGAGCATCTTCCTCTGGTCTCTCTTTACATTGCTTCAAAGCTCGATCGGCCTGGCAGGGAGCGCCGCAGCAGCGGTAACCACGCTATTCATGTTGCGCTTTGTCATGGGGGCCGCTGAGGCGCCGGCGTTCCCTGCAAATGCCAAGGTCGTAGCGAGCTGGTTTCCTACAAAGGAACGCGGTACTGCCTCCGCTATCTTCAATTCGGCGCAATATTTCGCAGCTGTCGTGTTTACTCCGCTGATGGCGTGGATTACCCACGCCTTCGGCTGGCATTACGTCTACGTCGTCATGGGCTTTGCCGGACTGCTGCTGGCAATAACGTGGCTCAAGGTCATGAAAAACCCGGTGAACCATCCGGGCGTCAATAAACCGGAGCTCGAGTATATTGACCAGGGCGGTGGCCTCATTCACGGCCGAAAACTAGCCGACGCCGGTTCGCGCAGTCATCGCGGTGGCTGGGGCGTTGTGCGGCAACTGCTGGGCAATCGCATGCTGCTCGGCGTGTATCTCGCACAATTCTGCATTAACGTGCTTACCTATTTCTTCCTGACGTGGTTTCCGATCTACCTCGTTCAGGCCCGGCACATGACTATCCTCCAGGCAGGGCTCATCGCTTCCCTGCCGGCCATCTGCGGGTTCGGTGGCGGCGTTCTCGGTGGCGTGTTGTCGGACACACTTATACGACATGGTCGCTCGCTCACCGTCGCACGAAAGACGCCGATCGTTGGCGGCATGCTGCTGTCGTGCTGCATCGTCGGATGCAACTACGTCAATACCGATTGGGTCGTCGTTGCCCTTATGTCGCTTGCCTTCTTCGGGAAGGGTCTGGGTGCACTTGGATGGGCTGTGGTCGCAGACACCTCACCCAAGGAAGCGATTGGCCTGTCTGGATCGATCTTCAACATGTTTGGCAACGTTGCCGGTATCGTCACCCCCATTGTGATCGGGTATCTCGTCGCACAGTCTGGTGGCTCGTTTAACGGCGCCCTGGCTTTTGTAGGTGCCAATGCGCTGATTACAGTGTTCTGTTATCTCGTCATCGTTAAAGAGATCAAGCGCGTAGAGCTTAGTCACGACTAGTCCAAAGTTACTGGAGCAGGAGAAGTCCATCGGCAAACAAGGCGAGATCGCCCATAAGCTAATGTACGTCGACCTGGTGATCCTCGACGAACTGGGCTACCTGCCGTTCAGCCAAACCGGTGGCGCATTGCTGTTCCACTTGCTCTCGAAGCTGTATGAACACACGAGTGTCGCGATCACCACCAACCTCAGCTTCGGTGAGTGGGTGACCGTGTTCGGGGACGCAAAGATGACGACGGCGCTGCGGGACCGCGTCACCCATCACTGCCACATCGTCGAAACAGGCAATGAATCCTGGCGCTTCAAGTCCAGTCCTGCCAAGGCGAAGGCAACCAGAAAGAGAGCAGCAAAGCAGCAGGCAGTGAGGAGTTATCCACACCGGAATAGATGTACTACGCTGTCTCGGGGTGGGTCAAAGTTCAGTGGAAATCAACACGCCAGCGTCGCGGCGTTGATGGCTTCGGCCGTCATCGGACCGTTGCCGAACTGCTCGAGCAACTCGGCCGGAATCGCCGGCAGAGCCGCCGGCTGGGCTTTCAGTTTGCGAGGCATAAACTCTCCTTGGGAGCATGTTATGCCTTAAACACAAAATTCCTGACAGGCCCGAGCGGCGGCATGGTTTGGCGCATCAGCGCGAGACCAAGGCGGAAGCCCTATCGCAACTCGACGTTAGGGCGTCCGTCGTCACCCCCCTGGACGTAACAAAAACGACCCTGCTGCATGCGACCGCCTATTCGGGTATTCCGCATCGTCTCAGCGCGTTCAAGGCCGCGCATGAGGTGCTGGTGGCGGAGGGGGTGTTGAAGTAACGACGCGGTTGAAGCCGGGGGTTCCGTCATCGGACACCCCGGCATGGGCGAGCGCTCGCGCCCGCCGGCATCACAGCGCGTTCGGCGCCCCCTTCCCGTCAAGCACCGCCGCGACGTTGTCGAGCGCGGTAAACCCCATCTGGTCGCGCGTCTCGACGGTCGCGCTCGCCATGTGCGGCGACAGAAACACATTGTCGAGCGCGGCAAAGCGCGGATCGATGTTGGGTTCGTTCCGGTAAACGTCGAGCCCCGCGGCGAACAGCCGATGCGAGGTCAACGCGTCGTACAGCGCATCCTCGTCGACGAGACTGCCGCGTGCCGCATTCACGAACACGGCACCGTCGCGCAGTAAGCCGAATTCGCGGCGGGTCATCAACGGCGTGCCGCCGCCGGGCACGTGCAGCGTGAGGATGTCGCACTGCGGGAGCAGCGTGTCGAGATCCGCGCAATAGCGCGCGCCGGCCTCGATCTCGGGCGGTGCGGGACGTCGGTCGGTATAGACGATCTTCATCCCGAAGCCGCGCGCGCGCTGCGCGACCGCACGGCCGATCCGCCCGAAACCGACGATTCCGAGCGTCTTGCCGTTCACGCGCGTGCCGAGCATGTCGGTCATGCCGAACGACTTTCCCCACCCCGCGCGCACGATACGCTCGTACTCCGATGCACGCCGGCACGCGGCCAGCACCAGCAGCATCGTGAAATCGGCCGTGCAGTCGGTCAGCGCATCGGGGGCGTTGCTGACCGCGATTCCGCGTGCGCGTGCGGCGGCGACGTCCATGTGGTCGTACCCGGCGCTCGCGTTCGCGATGATCTTCACGCTCGGTGGCAATGCTGCGATGTGCTCGGCCTGCAGCCCGGATTTCTTGCCGATCAGCACCGCCGGCGTCTCGTAGCGATTGCAGAACTCGACGACGGACGACGCGTCCATGTCGGCGTCCGTTACATACGCGTTGAATTCGGATTCTGCGCGTGCGGCGACTGCGGCGGGAACGCGTCGCGCAACCAACAGGCGGGTGCGATTGTTGTCAGGCATGGTCTCGTCCTTGGGTCGGAAAACGGAACACAGCCTACGAAGCGCAGTCGGCGCAGGTCAATATTGATTGGTTCGATCAACATGTCCGCGCGGCATTGAGCGACCGGATAATCGACCGATTCCGATCATGTCCTCTGCTATACGCGATGCCGTGCCGGCGCGCGAACGGCGCAGTCGCGAGCTCAGGAAAACCCTGACGCCAGCCCGTCGGGACGGGGCGGTTGATGTTGATTGAAAGAATCAAGATTGCTGCGAAATCGTCGCCGCGCAATGCTTTTTGCATGTTCAACGGACTGAAGACGAGGGCGTGAAAATGCAGGCAGAGAAAAGAATCGCGGCAGTGACGGGCGCCGGCACCGGAATCGGACAGGCAGCGGCGGTAGCGCTCGCGCAAGCCGGTTTCAGCGTCGCGCTGCTCGGCCGGCGCATTGATCCACTACTCGCGACGCAGGAGATCGTCGAGCGGGCAGGCGGCGTGGCCGCGGTCATTCCGACCGACGTTTCCGACGAGGCATCGGTCGATGCGAGCTTCACGCGGATTGCGCATGACTTCGGCCGCCTCGACGTGCTGTTCAACAACGCGGGCCGCAACGCGGGCGCCGTGCCGCTCGACGATTATTCGCTTGAGTTCTGGAACGACGTGGTCGCCACCAACCTGACCGGCGTGTTCCTGTGCGCCCGCGCCGCGTGGCGCCAGATGAAGCGCCAGACGCCGCAAGGCGGCCGCATCATCAACAACGGTTCGATCTCCGCGCACACGCCGCGCCCGAACACGATCGCGTACACGGCCACGAAGCACGCGGTCCTCGGCATCACGCGTTCGCTTGCCCTCGACGGTCGACCGTTCAACATCGCCTGCGGCCAGATCGATATCGGCAACGCCGCGACCTCGCTCACGGAGCGCATGGACAGCGGCGTGCTGCAGGCTGACGGCCGCATCGCGCCCGAGCCGCGCGTCGACGTCGTGCATGTCGCGAGCGCGATCGTGCAGATGGCGAGCCTGCCGCTCGAAGCGAACATTCTGAACATGACGATCATGGCAAGCGCAATGCCCTTCGTCGGACGCGGCTGACCGGACGCGCGCCGGCGCACACGACAGGTTCACCAGCACAACCATCACAAAACAGGAGACGACATTGAAAACCGCTGAAGAACAGGTTTCGGTCATGCGCGAGTTCGACGCGCACGCAGGCGCCGCCAGGCGATCGCGGGTGCGCTACGGCGTGCTGTCGATGCTGCTGGTGGCCACCGTCCTCAACTACGTCGATCGCTCGGCGCTCGGTATCGTCGCGCCGGCGTTGTCGAAGGATCTCGCGCTTACCCGCGTGCAGATGGGCGAGCTGTTCGCCGTGTTCGGCCTCGCCTACTCGATCGCGCTGCTGCCGGCTGGCGCTCTCGCCGACCTGCTCGGCTCGCGCGTCGCGTATGCGCTATCGCTCGTCGGTTGGTCGCTGGCCACGCTGACGCAAGGGCTCGCGCATGGCTACCACATGCTGCTCGGCTCTCGGCTAGCGATGGGCGCGCTCGAAGCGCCCGCGTTTCCGTCGAACGCGCGCGCGGTGACGATGTGGTTCCCGGTCCAGGAGCGCGGCTTCGCGACGAGCGTGTACGTGATGGGTCAGTACATCGGCACGCCGCTCTTCACCGGGCTATTGCTGTGGATCTCGTCGGCATTCGGCTGGCGCGCCGTGTTCTTCGCGACCGGCGCGTTCGGCATTCTGTTCAGCGTCGTCTGGTACCGGCTCTATCGCGATCCGTCGCGCCATCCACGCGTCAACGCGGCCGAGCTGCAGTACATCACCGAAGGGCAGCCGGTAGTGACGGCGCGCGACCGGTTCGACTGGCGCATGGCGCTGCGACTGCTGGGCTATCGGCAGATCCTCGCGATCTGTCTCGGCAAGTTCTGCAACAACACGCTGCTGGTGTTCTTCACGACCTGGTTCATGACCTACCTTGTCGAGGAACGGCACATGTCGATGATCAAGGTCGGTTTCTTCCAGGCGATGCCGTTCATCGGCGCGACGCTCGGGATCCTTATCGCGGGCTATTTGTCCGATCTCTGCATCCGGCGCGGCGTATCAATGTCGTCGTCGCGCAAGGCGCCCCTCGTGATCGGCACCTTCCTCGGCGCATCGATCGTGCTCGTCAATTTCGTGCAGTCGAACACGCTGGTGATCGCGATCCTGACCGTCGCGTTCTTCGCACAGGGAATCGGCTCGATGTCGTGGGCGGCGGTGTCCGAGATCGCGCCGAAACGCTATGTCGGGCTCACCAGCAGCATCACGAGCCTCGCAGCAAATATCGCAGCTGTCACCACGCCGCTGATGATCGGCTACGTGGCGCAGCACACCGGCAACTTTTTCTGGGCGCTGAACCTGATGGGTGCGATCTGCCTCCTCGGCACGCTGTCGTACTCGGTGCTGCTCGGCAAGCTGTCGCGTATCGAGCTCTGACCCGGTTCGCCCCCTTTTACGCTCCACTGCACGTACCGCACACGACCATGATCGAATTCAAATGGGATCACCTGCAACTCTGCTCGGCTGATGCCGAGGCCACCGCCGCGTGGTTCGCGCGCTGCCTGAACGCCGAAATCGTGCGGCGCCCCGGCCGCGTCGACCTGCGGATCGGGGCAATCAACCTCTTCATCACGGCGCTGCCGGACGCGCGTCCGGCGATCGTGCCGGACGGCACGCGCATGCAAGGGATCGACCACTTGGGCGTGCTGGTCGAGGATCTGGATGCGGCTTACGCGCATCTGGTCGAAAACGGCGCGGAGATCGTCCAGCCCGTCACGCGGATCCGCCCCGGCGTGCGCGGCTGTTTCGTGCGCGCGCCCGGCGACATCCTCGTCGAGGTGCTCGAACGGCGCCCGGCCGAGATGACATTCAACTGAACCCGGTCTATAGTCGGCGCAAGCGGCCGCGAACCGGCCGCATCCTCATCACGACTCCCCATGCAGAACTGGATCACCCTGACGGAAGCGGCGCGGCGGCTCGGCGTGCGGGCGCAGACCGTCTACGCGTACGCCAGCCGCGGCAGCATTGCCGTGATGCAGGATCCCGACGATCCGCGCAAGAGCCTGTATCGGGCCGAGGATGTGGTCGCGCTGTGCCGCAAGAAGCAGGTCGGCCGCAAGCGAGCGGCGCTCGCGGCCAGCACGATCTTTGGCGCCGAGCCGTGCATTTACAGCGGCATCACCACGTTCTCTAAGGGTCGCGCATGGTATCGCGGCCGCGACAGCATTGAACTCGCAGATACCGCGACGCTCGAGGAAACGGCTTCGCTGCTCTGGCAGGCCACCGCGCCGGTGTCGTTCGACGCGCCGGTGATCGTGCTGCCGCCCGGCGAGCGTGACCGGCAATGTGCGTTCACGATGCTCGCGACGCTGGCCGCGTTTGGCCATTCGACGCTCGGCCGGCTCGACAGCGCGCTGCACATCGAGGCCGGGCAGCTCGTTGCGATCGTGTCGCGCGCGTTCGGCGCGCACGACGACGCCGGCGCAAGCCCGCTTCACACCCATCAGCGGCTCGCGGCCGGCTGGGGCCTCGACAGCCATGGCGCAGACCTGCTGCGCCGCGCGATGGTGCTGGTCGCCGATCATGAGATCACGAGTTCGGCATTCGCCGCGCGCATCACCGCATCGACCGGCGCGTCGCTCGCGGGCTGCCTGCTGACGGGGCTCGCGACGTTGTCGGGACCGCTGCACGGCGACGCGTCGGGACGCGTGCGCGCAGTGTTCGACGATGTGCAACGATTGGGTGCCGAGCGCGTCGTCGATCATCACCTGAAGTCCGCAATCCCGATTCCCGGTTTCGGCCATCATCTTTACCCCGACGGCGATCCGCGCGCGGCCGCGCTGCTTGCGCGGCTCGATCCGCCGACGGAACTCGCGCACTTCGTCGACAAGGTCACGACGCTCACCGGCCAGCGGCCGACCATCGATGTCGCGCTGGCGATGCTGTCGGTGCAGCTTCAGTTGCCGCGCGATGCGGCGTTCGGGCTGTTCTCGATCGCGCGCAGCGTCGGACTGCTCGCACACTGCATCGAACAGCTGCGCGTCGGCAAGGTGATCCGGCCGCGCAGCCGCTATACGGGGCCGACGCTCGACGATCGGCATCTGCGGCCCGCCGCTGACGACGACGGCAAACAGGCGAAAGCCGGCTTAATCGCGAAGAACCGCGTGTTCAAAGTGGTCGAGTAACATGCGTGACGACAGCGATACTTGTCTTCACGCCAAACGAAGCGGCGGGAGTACGCGCGCCAACCTCGCGCCAGACACGTCAAAAGCGCCGGTTGTCACAGCATGCCCGCAGCTTTCCCGTCATTCTGTGCTGCTCGGCGCGCGTCAGAACTCGTCCCCTGCACCAATCACCGCACCGAAGTCCGACTACGTATTGCCACTCACCGACGCCTTGATGGCGTAGCGCTTGCTCACCTCCATCACATCCGAATGCCAGGCGGTGAACCGTTGCTGGCAGTGACTTTCCTTCGCGCGACAAGTAAAGATCGAATCAAGAACCTTAGCTCAGCATCCGTCGACGGTGGCAGCAGGCGAGAGTCGGGGTTACACGCGAGCGTCTTCCGCGTGTCGGCCGGCGCTCCTTCGAGCAACCCACGATGCGGAGCGTGATGGTAGCGTCTCCCAATCTCAACCGCGAGCCGTCGCTCGAATTCTCGAGGCGTCAACAACACGCCGTCTTTTCGGACTGCCCCCTTTTGCGGCCCTCTGTGGGATGACCAGTCGCTCCCGGCAGGCCCCGGACGCGCTCCATCAAGTTGCGGTTCAAGCGCTCAATGTGCCCGCCAAAATGCGGCAGCCCGACTGAACGATACATGGGGTCGATGCCGTATTCACGACACCCGCTGCGAAGTGCCCTGCTTTTCCAAGCACGTCAACATCCGCCGCTGGCCGCCCTGCTGGCCCACCATCGAGCCACTGCCCAGCACGGGTGGACCAGCGCTGAACCGGCAGCGCGTCTCAATGACAGAAATGACTGATTTGGTCACATCAGGGTTTTCATTGATCGCGCCGATCACAAAACAGGCTACAATGCACACATCGATCAATATATTGATTGAAACGAGCAAGTCAATTCACCGATATCGGCCGGGATTTCTATGCGTCCGGATAGCGTCGGAGGACATATCCAGCGGCGCAATCCTGACCGCCGGTGCACAGCGTCCGCTGATGTCGACACACCCCATGGAGATGGCGATTCCGCCGCCGTCCCAGTTGCGATGGAGCAAGCATGTCAATTTCGCTCAAGGGAATCGTTCCCGCGCTGATTACGCCGATGACAGCGGACGAGAACGTCGATGAAGACGGCCTGCGCGAGCTGATCGAGCGGCTAATCGAGGCCGGCGTGCATGGGCTGTTCGTGCTCGGTACCAATGGCGAATTCATCGCGATGAATGAAGAAGAGAAGCTGCGCATCGCGCGGATCGCGGTCAGGCAGGCACGTTCGCGCGTGCCCGTCATCGCGGGCACCGGCGCGTATGCAACGCGTGACGTGATCGACCTGAACCGGAAGATGGCCGATGCCGGCGTCGACGCGGTGTCCGTGATCACGCCGTATTTCAACGGCGCGACGCAGCCGGAGCTCTACGCGCACTACAAGAAGATCGCCGACGCGACGGCGCTGCCCGTGATGCTGTACACGATTCCGGCGAAAGCGGGCATCACGCTGACCGTCGATACGGTGCGCCGTCTTGCGGAGATTCCGAACATCCGCGGCATCAAGGACAGCGGCGGCGACTTCGACCGTTTGCTGCAACTGATTAACCTGCGGCGCGACGACTTCGCGGTGTTCACGGGCACCGATTCGATGATCCTGTGGACGCTGATCGCCGGCGGCGACGGCGCGGTCGCCGCGACGACGAACGCCGTCCCGGATGTCGTGATGTCGATCTGGAACAAGTTCCACGCGGGCGATATCGCCGGCGCACGCGCCGCGCAGGAATCGCTGCGCGCGCTGCGCGATGCGTTCGCACTGGGCACGATGCCCGTCGTGCTGAAAACCGCCGCGCAGATGCTCGGAATGCCGGCCGGCCCCGCGCGCTCGCCTGCGCAGCCGCTCGACGAGCACGCCCGCGAGCGCCTCGCGCAAGCGCTTTCCCTCTACCGCGACGCCGCGCGCGGCCGCTGAAACAACAGTTCCCAACATGACGACTCACCACTTTCAGACAGTCAAGCACATCGTCCACGGCGCCGGCAGCCTCGCCACGCTGCCCGACAAGCTCGCTCTGCTCGATACGCCGGTCGAGCGGATCGCGCTGATCACGCAACCGTCGATGGAAGCGCTCGGCATCGTCGATCGCGTGATCGAATCGCTCAACGCGAAGGACGTCGACGTGCGTATCATTCGCGGCGTCGAGCCGGAACCGACGATCGGCAACGTCGAGACGGTGTTCAACGAGCAGATCGCGCCGTTCGCGCCGCAGGCGATCCTGTCGATCGGCGGCGGCAGCGTGCTCGATGCGGCGAAACTGTTCGCAGTCCGTCTGACCAACGACGAGCCGCTGCGGAACTGGCTCGGCATCGACCTGATTAAGCGCCCCGGCGTGCCGATGATCCTGGTGCCGACGACGGCCGGTACCGGCTCTGAGGTCACGCCGAACGCGATCGTGACGCTGCCCGACGAATCGTTGAAGGTCGGCATCGTCAGCCGTCACCTGCTGCCGCAAATCGTCATTCTCGATGCAGAGCTGACGCTCGGCCTGCCGAAACCGATCACGGCCGCGACCGGCATGGACGCATTCGTGCACGCGCTCGAATCGTACATTTCGACGAAGGCGAACCCGATCAGCGACATGTATGCGATGGAGTCGATGCGGCTGATCGGCGCCAACATCGTCGAAGCCTATGAAAACGGCCAGTCGCTGAAAGCGCGCGAAGGGATGATGCTCGGCTCGATGTATGGCGGCCTCGCGCTCACCGCGGCCGGCACCGCAGCCGTGCACGCGCTCGCATACCCGCTCGGCGGGATGTTCAACGTCACGCACGGCGTCGCGAACGCGATGCTGCTGCCGCATGTGATGGCGTTCAATCTCGATGCGATCGAAGGCCGGCTGTCGAACGTAGCGCGCGCCCTCGATCTCGTGGCGAAAGCCGATACGAATGCCGACGCGGCACGCAAGCTGATCGACAAGATGGAGGAATGGACCGCGGCCGTCGACATTCCGCAGGACCTGCGCAAGTTCGGCGTGTCGGAAGAACATCTCGACGCGCTCGCGGTCGCCGCATCGAAGGTCAAGCGCCTGCTCGGCAACAACCCGAAGGCGCTGACGCTCGACGACATGAAGTCCATCTACCGGCGCCTGCTGCCGTGAACGCGCCCGCACAGCCCGCGGCACGGCTCCTGATCGTCGCCGACGACCTGTCCGGTGCGGCCGACTGCGCGGTCGCCGGGTTGCGTCACGGCCTGACGGCAATGGTCGTGCTCGACACCGCCCACGCGGCGACGCCGCCGCACGGCGTCGACATCCTGTCGATCGACGTGGACTCGCGCCGCGCGCCGAAGTACGTGGCCGCCCGGCGCACCGTCGATGCCGTGGCGTCGCTGTCAGGCGCCGGCACGCGCATCTACAAGAAAGTGGACTCGACGCTGCGCGGCAATTTCACGGCGGAAGTCGCCGCGCTGGCATCAGGCATCGGCATGGCGATCGTGTGCCCGGCCTACCCGGATTCCGGACGCACGACCGTGGACGGGCGCCAATGGGTGCGTGGCGTGCCGGTGGAAGCGAGTGAATACTGGCGCAACGACAACATCCCGGGCAAGGCAGACCTCGTTGCATTGCTGTCCGCCGAGCATCTGCGTGTCGCATACGCGGCGATCGGAACGGTGCGCGGCGATGCGGACGCGCTCGCCGCACGTCTGCACGAGCTGCAGTCCGAAGGAGTGCAAGCGGTCGTGTGCGACGCGGAATCCGACGACGATCTGCAACGCATCGCGCGCGCATCGGCAACGCTCGACCACGTGTTCTGGGTCGGCTCGGCCGGCCTGGCGCCCGCCGTCATCGACGCACTGGACCTGCCGCGCAGCGTGAGCAGCCCGGCGGCCGGCGATCCGCATTCGTATCCGCAACGGCCCGTGCTGACGGTGGTGGGCAGCATGTCGAGCATCTCGCATGCGCAGCTGGACTGTCTCAACGCGCACGCCGGCACGCATCTCGTTGCGTTCGAAGTCGCGGTCTCCGCGCTGGACGACCCGCAAAGCGACGTCACGGCCGTGGTCGGCGACGCGCTGCGTCGCGGCAGGCATGTCGTCGTGTCGCTGAGCCAGGCACAGCGCGGCGACGTGAACGACGGGCTGCTGTTCTGCACGCGTCTCGCCGCGTTGCTCGCGCCGGTCGTGCGCCACGCCGGCGGCATCATCGCGACCGGCGGCGAAACGGCGCGCGCGCTGCTCACCGCGGCCGGCGCGAGCGCGCTGCACGTCGTCGATGAAATCGAGGACGGCATGCCGCTTCTCGAATGCCGATTGCACGGCGACACACTGCCCGTCGTGACTAAGGCCGGCGGTTTCGGCCGCCCCGATTCGATCTATCACGCCTGGCGCCGGCTTGCGAACGCAGGCAAACCGGCCGATACGGCTCAAACCAATCTGTGAAGGGAATTGCCATGGACAACCGTCCCATCATCGGCATCACCATGGGCGACGCGGCCGGCGTCGGACCGGAAATCATCATGAAGAGCCTCGCCCATGCGTCCGTGTACGAGCAGTGCCGCCCCGTGGTCGTCGGCGACGCCGCGCGCCTGCGCGATGCCGGCCGCCGGGCCGGTGTCGATCTCGAGGTGCGCGCGATCGGCCGGCCGTCCGAAGGCGCGTTCCGCGTAGGCGTCGTCGATTGCATCGACCTCGCACTGATTCCGGCCGACCTGCCTTATGGAAAGCTGTCGCCGATCGCCGGAGACGCCGCGTATCAATACATCGCGCGCACCGTCGAATTGACGTCGAACGGCGAGCTCGACGCGATCTGCACCGCGCCGCTGAACAAGGAAGCGCTGCATGCCGGCGGCCATATCTTCCCCGGCCACACCGAAATGCTCGCGCATCTGACCGGCATCGACGAGGTGTCGATGATGCTCGTCGCGCCCAATCTTCGCGTGATCCACGTGACGACGCACATGGGTCTGCTCGATGCGATCCGCAAGATCGAGCCGGGCCTCGTGCGACGCACGATCGAACGCGCACACGACACGCTGGTGCGCGCCGGCATCGCGAATCCGCGCATCGGCGTCTGCGGGATCAATCCGCATGCCGGCGAGAACGGCCTGTTCGGCTACGGCGAGGAGGAAGAGAAGATCGTGCCTGCGGTCGAAGTCCTGCAGGCGCGCGGCTGGGACGTCGAAGGCCCGCTGCCGGCCGACACGCTGTTCTTCCGCGCGGGCCGTGGCGATTTCGACGTGGTCGTCGCGATGTATCACGACCAGGGACACGGGCCGGTGAAGGTGATGGGCCTCGAAGCCGGCGTGAACGTGACGGTCGGCCTGCCCGTGATCCGCACGTCCGTCGATCACGGCACCGCGTTCGACATCGCCGGCAAGGGCATTGCCGACGAACGCAGCCTGCTGGAAGCGTTCCGCCAGGCCGTGGATCTCGCGACGCGACGCAACGAGCCGTCGCCGGTCGCCAGCGCCGCGTAAGCGACCCGTACGCAACGACACGCATCACCGTCGGGCGATACCGGCAGGCACATGCCGGATCGCCCGACGCATCGAACGCATATCAACCGAAGGTAACGTGGAGACAAGCGATGGCCACCTTCAGTTATTGGGACACAGCCACCATCATCGGGATGGTTGTCGTCTACATCGTGATAACCAGCTTGATCAGCATTCGCCTGCGCAGCCGCAATTCCGAGCAGTTCATGGTGGCCGGGCGTTCGATGCCCGCGCTGGTGGTTGCGATCCTGCTGATGTCGGAATTCATCGGCGCGAAATCGACCGTCGGTACGTCGCAGGAGGCATTTTCGGCCGGCATCGCCGCGTCGTGGTCGGTGCTCGCGGCCGCCATCGGCTTCCTGCTCTTCGGCCTGTTCATGGCCAAGCGCCTGTATGCATCCGGTGAGTTCACCATTTCCGGATTCATCGCGCAGCGATACGGACACGGCGCGAAACTCGCGGTCTCCGCGATCATGATCTACGCGCTGTTCGTCGTGAACGTCGGCAACTACGTGAGCGGTGCGGCGGCGATCTCGACGGTCATGCGCATCAACCTCCCGACGGCCGCCGTCATCACCGCGATCGTCAGCACCATCTATTTCGTGTGGGGCGGCCTCAAGAGCGTCGCGTACCTGACGGTCGTGCACAGCGCCGTGAAGCTGCTCGGCATCGCCATCCTGGTCGGCGTTGCGTGGAAGCTGTCGGGTGGCATCGCGCCGATGGCGCAGAGCATGCCCGCACACTACTTCACGTGGACCGGCGCGTTGTCGGGCGGCACGATCGGCGCATGGATCATCGGCACGGCCGGCGCGATTTTCTCGACGCAGTTCATCATCCAGGCGATCTCGGCCACCCGCAGCCCCGAGGGTGCGCGCGCGTCGTCGCTTATCGCCGCGTTCCTGTGCGTACCGATCGCACTCGCGCTCGGCTTCATCGGCGTCGCGGCCAAGTACCTGTATCCCGGCGTCAAGAGCCTGTACGCACTGCCGGTGTTCCTGCAGCACATGAACCCTATCCTGGCCGGCATCGTCACGACGTCGCTTGTTGCATCGATCTTCGTCAGCGTGTGTACCGTCGCGCTCGCGATCGCGTCGCTGATCGTGAAGGACTTCTATGTACCGCGTTTCAATCCGACGCCCGACGTCGAACTGAGAATGACGCGCTGGATCTCGCTGATCGTCGGCTTCCTGCCGCTGATCTTCGTGCTGTTCGTCCCGCAGATCCTCGCGCTTTCGTTCTTCAGCCGCGCGTTGCGGCTGTCCGTGTCGGTCGTCGCGCTGATCGGCATCTATCTGCCGTTCTTCAGCGGCAAGCGCGGCGCCGTGTCGGCCCTGATCGTGGCAACGCTCGCGACGACGTTGTGGTACCTGCTCGGCAACCCGTTCGGCATCGACAACATGTACGTCGCGCTCGTGACGCCGGCCATCGTACTGGTGATCGGCAAGCTGCTGTTTCATGGCGATGGCGCGAACCTTCACGACAAGCCGCTCACCCATCGCGAATCGCACTGACGTCGCCCACCCAGAGAGATTTCATGAGCACCCACCTCGTTGAAGCGGCGAGTGCCGCGCCGGATCATTGCGTTCACACGGCCTATGCCGACGCGGAACGGCAAGAAGCGTTTCTGCCCACCGCCTGCGTGCAGAACCACGCGGCCAATCTGCACTGCCTCGACAACGGCGACCTTCTGTGCGTGTGGTTCGGCGGGACGCAGGAAGGCATTCCTGACGTGTCGATCTACCTGTCGCGGCTTGCGGCCGGGACGAACGAATGGTCGGCGCCGCGCAAGCTGTCGGACGACCCGACCCGCTCCGAACAGAACCCGGTGCTGTTCACCGCGCCCGATGGCCGCCTGTGGCTGATCTATACCGCGCAGTTGTCCGGCCATCAGAACACCGCGATCGTGCGCCGCCGCGTGTCGGCGGACGGCGGCCTCACGTGGGGCCCCGTCGACACGCTGTTCGACCGGCCGGGGACGTTCGTGCGCCAGCCGATCGTCGCGCTCGACAGCGGCACGTGGATTTGCCCGATCTTCCTGTGCCGCACGGAGCCCGGCGAGCGCTGGGTCGGCAACGACGACGTCAGCGCGGTCATGGTGTCCGACGACCAGGGCGACACGTGGACGCTGCACGAGGTGCCGGACAGCGTCGGGTGCGTGCACATGAACGTTCACGTGCTGCACGATGGATCGCTGCTCGCCCTCTACCGCAGCCGCTGGGCCGACTTCGTCTACGCGAGCCGCTCGACGGACGGCCGCACGTGGAGCGCGCCCGAACGCACCGACGTGCCGAACAACAACTCGTCGATCCAGTTCACGGTACTGCAGAACGGCCATCTCGCGCTCGTGTTCAACGAAAGCGACGCGTCGCACAGCACGGAGCGCCGTGCGTCGCTGTACGACGACATCGAGGATTCGGAGAACAGCGGCGAGCTGCGCGACCAGAAGGCGTCCGCACGCGGCACCGCGTTCTGGGGCGCGCCGCGTGCGCCGATGTCGCTGGCCATCTCGGAGGACGGCGGCAGGACGTGGCGGCGCCGCCGCAACCTCGAGATCGGTGACGGGTACTGCATGACGAACAACTCGGCGGACCAGCGCAACCGCGAATACTCGTATCCGTCGATCGTGCAGTCGCAGGACGGCGCATTGCACATCGCGTTCACGTGGTTCCGTCAGAAGATCAAGTACGTGCGCGTCGACGAAGCGTGGGTTCGCGGCCGATGACGCTCGCCGCGGCAACTGGCCGGCCGGTGCGGCAATTCGATAAACTTGTCGATCGAGATGCGCGCGATCGCGCGCCGATGCGATCAGACCAGGAAATCACGCACATGAAAGTAACCAGGCGCCGGGAGGCGATGCTGCAGGCCGTGCTCGGCGGCATGACGGATGTTGCGACGTTGTGCGAGCACTTCGGGATGTCCGAGGCGACCGTGCGCCGCGACCTGCGTGCGCTGGCGAGCGACCGCCGCATCCTGCGCACGTACGGCGGTGCGGCCGCGGTCGGCGGCCACGAGCCGGAACCGTCGCTCGAGGAGCGGCGCGTCAGTTCGCAGGAGCAGAAGGAAGCAATCGCGCGCGCGGCGAGTTCGTTCGTCGAGGACGGCGACACCGTGTTCCTCGACGGCGGCACCACGACGGCGGCACTCGCGCGGCGTCTCGCCGGCCGGACGACCGTTCACGTGGTCACCAACAACCTGCTCGTCGTGAGCCCGCTCGTGTCGTCGGGCGTGCGCGTGACGGTGATCGGCGGCGACGTGCGCTCGTCCAGCATGAGCACGCTCGGACCGCTCGCGCAGATCGCGCTGAGCCGGCTCAGCGTCGACAAGGCATTCCTCGGCGCCGACGGCGTGGTCGCCGAGCTCGGACTGTGCGAGGCAAGCAGCGAGCAGTCGTATCTGAAGGAATGCGTGATCCGGCAGGCCGCCGAGGTGTTCGTGCTCGTGACCGCCGACAAGCTCGGGCGCGCGAGCCAGCAGCACTGGACGCCGCTCGAGCGCGACTGGACGCTCGTGACGGATGACGGCGCGCAGCACGAGCAGCTCGAACCGTTTCATGAGCAGGCTCGGATCACGGTTCATGCAGTCAGCACGAACGCGACGACGGCATCCGTCGGTTCACCGCAGGTTCAAACGTAACAGGAGAAATCGTGGCGCAACGGGAGCAGCCGGGTTCGGATTCACGTCATGCCGTCGTCACCGGCGCGTCGTCGGGGATCGGCCGCGCGATCGTCGAGCGTCTGCTCGCCGACGGCTGGCGCGTCACCGGACTGTGCCGGTCGCACGTCGAAACGACGCACGATTCGCTGACGATCGTGCCGGTCGACGTCACCGACCTCGCGGCGCTCACGCCCGTGTGCGACGCGCTGGGCGCCGTCCACGCGCTCGTGCATGCGGCCGGCTTCATGCGCACCGCGCCGCTCGGCCGGCTGTCGCACGACGACGGCGCGGCGATGTGGCGCCTGCACGTCGAAGCCGCGACGTTTCTTGCCGATCGCCTGGTGCCGCGAATGCCGGCCGGCGGACGCATCGTGCTGCTGGGCAGCCGCACCGCGAGCGGCGCGGCCACGCGCAGCCAGTATGCGGCGACCAAATCCGCGCTGGTCGGCCTCGCGCGATCGTGGGCTGCGGAACTCGCGCCGAGCGGGATCACCGTGAACGTCGTCGCGCCCGGCGCGACCGACACGCCGTTCCTGCGCGATCCGGCGCGCGCGGCCACACCGCCGAAGCTGCCGCCAATCGGGCGCTTCATCACGCCCGACGAAGTCGCCGCGCTGACCGCCTTCCTGCTAAGCGCGGACGCGAGCGCGATCACCGGGCAGCAGATCGTCATGTGCGGCGGCGCATCGCTTTAACGTGGCGCGGCGCCGCCGAAAACCCACGCAACATCGCTGAAGATGTGACATCCAGGCCGTCGATGTCCGGTCGCATCGGCTCTCCCAAGCAAACCGCTGACTTGCCCGGGAGCATTCGGCCGGATCAGGAAAGCAGCCGCAATTGACCCTGCCTCGTTTTCACGTACAGCATCTTATGCGGCGTCAAGCCAGCCTCGTAGTCGACGGGGGTAAGGAAGTCGATCGAGGTATGCAGACGTTGCCGATTGTAATAGCCCTCGATCCAATCGACGCTATCCAAGCGGGCGTGGGCACGCGTCTCGTAGTGAGCCTGGTAGATTCTTTCGACCTTCAGCGTCTTGAAGAAGCTCCCCATCGGGGCGTTATCCCAGGCGTTGGCGCGGCGGCTCATTGACACGTTTATCTTGAACGCGGCGGTCAATTTCCGGTATGCGCGACTGGCGTATTGGGCTCCGCGATCGGAGTGCAGCAACAATCCCGGTGGCGGTTTGCGTTGCCAGCACGCGCTGCGCAACGCCTGGCAGACTAGATCCGCGTTGATCCGCTCGGACATCGACCAGCCGACGATGCGTCGGCTCGCCAGATCCAGGATCGCCGCCAGATACAACCAGCCCTCGCCGGTCCTCACGAACGTGATGTCGCTTACCCAGGCTTGATTGGGCCGCCAGCCGTCGAAACGCCGATCCAACAGATTCGGCGCCACCGGCAAGCGATGCGTCGAATCCGTCGTCACCCGATACGGGCGCTTGTAGACCGGACGTAGTCCCTGGCGTTGCAGGCTGCGACGCACGCGTTCGGCGCTCACCGGACGGCCCTGGGCACGCAACTGCCGCACGATTCGAGGACGGCCATAGCTGCCGCGGCTGGCACGATGAATTGCGGCGACCTCAGCGTCCAACTTGGCATTGGCCAGTGTCCGCCGACTTGGCTCCCTGCCGCGCCACTGGCAATAGCCGCTGCGCGACACACCCAGAACCCGGCAAAGCCGACTTACGCTGTACTGGTCGCGATGTGCGTCAATCCAGGCGTACCTCACCGCGACCCCTTCGCGAAGTACGCCGTCGCCTTTCGAAGAATTTCAATATCCAGCTTTGCGCTGGCCAGTTCCTTACGCAGACGGCTGTTCTCGGCCTCCAGGTCGCTGACCGGACGACGACTTGAGCTCGGTGCACTCGACGCCGGCCCCGCTGCGGCCTGCGCACTGCCATCGCGCTGATCACGGCACCAGTTCCCCAGCGTCGCCACCGGCACGCCCAGCCCGCGAGCGGCTTCATGCTGACCGACGCTCTCAGCGAGCCGCACCGCCTCAACCTTGAATTCCTTCGTGTACTGCCGTCTCGGTACCACGTTCTCTGCCATGTTCTTCTCCATACAGGCCAAAAGTTATCAAACTTCTTGCTGTATGTGGAATCGAGGCAGGGTCATTACATCTCTGGCTGCCGATTCCGCGCGAGTGCCTACGGACCGCACCGGACCTGGCGCAGCATCTGCGGAGTCGAAGCGTCGCCGCCGTGGCAAGCGCGGCATTTTCGACGGACGGCGACCCGCCAGCGGCGATTCGCATCTGCCTCGGCGGGCCGCAGGATCGGGAACAGTGCTAGGACGGCCTGGAACTCGTCGCGGAGGCACTGACCGACGCGCATCATCTTTATGGCGCGGCGATGTAGCGGCTGGGTAGCCGCGGAACCAAAATAGACTTGACACCGCTATCAGGATCGGCACGAAGCTGCCCTCACGTCCACGAGCGATTTCGACACGAACCCGATCGCGAGCCGTGAGGGCGCGTCTCGTTATAGTACGTGCGTCAGTCGTCGATTTTGCGTCTTGCGTCTTGCGTCCCGCCGTCCGCTCCGAGTCCACACAACCAATGCCCGAGACGCTCTTCGGCTTTCAGGCGAAGGGGAGACAGCAACCCGTTGAATCCGCCCACTTTGCCCATCGGGAATAGGGATCTATACTCAGTTAACAGACCTAATCCGTGATTTCGCAACGCTTCATAGACAGCCTTCGGCAGTCCCGTTGTCAAACATGACCCACGTCGACGGAGGGGATATGAATCTGCAACGCGGCATCAAGCTCGCTGGCGTCGGCATGCTGCTCGCCAGCGCCGTAACGTGTGCGCAATCGTCACCCAACCATGCGGACGCCTCTCCACCGCTGACGCGCACCGAAGTCCGACAGCAGGTGATCGATCTGAATGCGGTCGGCTATCGTCCCGAGATCACCGGCAACGCGCTCTACCCGAACGATTTTATCGAAGCGCAACGACGTCTGGCCTGCAAGCAAAAACTGCAGGCCCAAGGCGGAAACGACGCTGAATGGGCACGGCGTTGCAACATTGCAAGCACGATCACGACGGCCAATCCGTCAGCTTATTGAGCGTCGATGCGCTCCATAAGCCGGCATTCACCGACACACCGCTACGCGAATTGCCGGCACGATGGCGTGTCGTCCGGCGCGTCGTTCATCGCCGGGTTCCGTCTCGACGGTAGCACCGGATGACGGCTGACAAGCTTCGTTAATGCTTCGTGCCGAAGCCGGCAACGATCGCCTTCGATTCAGCCGAATCGAGCAGCGTTTCGAATTCGTAGAGTTCGGATCTGAACAACGCGTTCATGCCCGCAAACGCGTGGTTCTTGAGCAGCGCCTTGGTCTTGACAACCGCCGCGCCGGGCATCGTCGCCAGTTTCTCTGCGCGTTCGCGGGCATACGCGAACAGCTTTTCAGGCGCGAGCACGCGATTGACGAGGCCGGTGCGCAGCGCATGGTCGGCGTCGAATGCTTCGGCAAACAGCATCGCTTCCGCGGCCAGCCGGTAGCCGGCTGTCATCGGTGCCAGTCGGCTCGACCCGAATTCAGGACTCACGCCGATTTTGGTAAACGGCATGCCGAATATCGCATTGGAGGCCGCGTACACGACGTCGCAGTGATACAGCAGCGTCGTCCCGATCCCCATTGCCGGTCCCGCGACAGCAGCGATCAGCGGTTTAGTCAGCGCATTTACCGTATCCATGAAGGTCAAGACCGGGCGATACCCTTCATGGGCGACGGATTCCGACTTCAGATCTTTCCCGGCCGTAAACATATCGGTCTGGCCGCGAATGAGAAGAACGCGGATGTCAGGGTCGTTTTCGGCATCGGAAAATGCCTCGCGAAGCATCGTATAGGCGTTGTCGTCGAGCGCATTCCTGCGCTCGCGTCGGTTGATTTCGATTTCAGCCACACCCTTGGACACAACGTAGAGAATGGGGAGATCCACTGCCGGCATCCTGGTAACTTGAGACAAAAAACGCTTCATGAATCGCGGCTGCGTTGCACCTGGAAAATCACCGGTTCCGTTACGTCGTCCCCGCAATAGCCGGCCAGATCGACTCCGTAATCTCGCGGACTCCCTGATGCAGGTACGGCCGCCGCCCGAGAACCTGCGGAGATCGGGTTCGTCCATTGCCGCGCCGCGTTGACTGTCAGTTCGTATGCCGGCATCCTGACCTCCGCTTACTGCGCCAGCGCACGAATTCCCGCGTTGAAGTTCACCATCGGCGAGCCTGCGTCGCCGGTGGTCGTCTTGCTGATCTTGCCGACGAACATCTCATGCGTGCCGAGGGTCGTGGTATGGATGACGTCGCACTCGACGTTGGCCAGTGCGTCCACCAGGATCGGCAGGCCGTCCAGTCCCGCGTTCCACTGCCCCCCGGCAAAGCGCGGGCAGCCCTGCGGCTCCTTCATGAATTTCGTCACGACGTCCTGGTGAGAGTGGCCCAGGATATTGGCGACGAATTTGCCGTGGGTTCTCAACGGCTCGAGCATCGAGGAGTCGCGGTGCACGAAGAAGCCTACCAGCGGCGGCTCGGCCGAAATCGCCGTCAGGCTGGAGACCACCATCCCGCTCGGATTGGCGACGTCTCCGGTCGTGATCGCGGACACGCCGGCCGCGAGCATGCGCATCGCGGCCTTGAAGTCCTCGACCGAACTGCCGCCCGAGCACTCGTTGCGCACAATGTGTGCGCGAATCAGACCGGCCTCGTTGACCCAGTTGTATTTCCGAGCGAAGCCCACCATCGCGCCGAAACCGGCTTCCCAGTCCGCATCCCCCGCCTTGCCGGACAGGAATCGAATGACTTGGGGATTGACCCAGACGTGTTCTTCATCGGCACGCTGGCCGACTCGCGCGATCGCGCGATCCAGCAGCGCGCTCGGCTGCTCGTCCACCAGGATCTCGAACTGCTGGAAGTGCGAAGGCGCAATCAGCGTAATCGCACCACTGTTGGTCATATGCAGACGCATTGCAAGTCTCCGTATTGCTTGCTTATCGATTAACCGAACCGCCACTCGCATTTCGATCCACGTTATGGAGACCGACGACGCGAGTGCGATTGTTGTTGAATCGATTCTAAGCGGTCCGGAAGATCCGGCTCAATTCAAAAAACTCGCGTTCTGTATTAGGAAATCGACATCAATACGCTTCGATTCTGCTCTTCCCGCCCGTACCCGAATCAATCGGGCGTCGATAACGCGATAGCCCGATGGCCGGCGTCGATGCGGCCTTGTACCGCCGATGCGTCGTCACCGCACGTCGACGGCGCGTCGCCCCTCGACGCGCGGCTCGCGCTCACACCACGCCCCGCTCGGCCAGCTCGGCAATACGCTCGGCGCTGTAGCCGAGCACGTGTTGCAGCACGTCGCGCGTACCCTCGCCCAGTTGCGGCGGCGCACGTCGCACCGGCATGCGCTCGCCATCGAAGCGCCACGGCGGCGCAAGCACGGGCGTCGTGCCGGATTCCGTATGAGGGTGAGGTTGCATGGTCAGGAGCCCCGCTTGCGTCGCGCGCTCCGACAGCAGCGCTTCGCGCAGCCCCGCCACCTCGCCGCATGGAATGCCCGCGCCGGCGAGCTTGGCGAGCAGCGCAGCGCGCTTCTCGCCCGCAATGGCGCGGCGGACTTCGGGCAGCAACACAGCGCGATTCTGCGAGCGCAGGATATTGGTCTTGAAGCGCGCGTCGTCGGCAAGTTCCGGGCGCCGCAGCACTTCACGGCAAAAGCGTTCGTACTGACCGTTATTGCCCACCGCGACCACTAGCGGGCCGTCTTCGGCGTCGAATACGCCATACGGCACGATCGACGGATGCTCGTTGCCGAAACGCGGCGGATCCTCGCCGGCCACAAGCGCCTCGAGTCCGTAGTAGGCCGTGATCATGAGCCCGCAGTCGAACAGCGCCATTTCGATGTGACGCCCGCAGTCGGTGCGTTCACGTTCGTAGAGCGCGGCGAGAATCGCCTGCGCCGAATACATGCCGGTAAACAGGTCGACGGCCGCAACGCCGAACTTGAGCGGCGGCCGTTCGGCTTCGCCATTCAACGCCATCAATCCGGCCTCGCCCTGCACGAGCAAATCGTAGCCGGGGCGAGTGGCCTCCGGGCCGGCGCGATCGTAACCGGAAATCGAGCAGTAAACTAGCCTGGCGTTTTCGCGCGTCAATTGCTCGTAGCCAAGCCCAAGCTTTTCCGCGCCGCCGAACTTGAAATTCTGAATGACGACATCGAAAGTTTTCGCAATGTCGCGAGCGATCTGCTGTCCTTCCGGGGTCTGCAGGTCGAGCGTGAGCGAGCGCTTGTTGCGATTCACGCTATTGAAATAGGCCGTTTCGGTGCGGCCGATGCGCAGGCCCCAGTCGCGTGTGTCGTCGCCGCGACCGGGATGCTCGACCTTGATGACCTCCGCGCCCAGGTCGCCGAGCACCATCGCGCACCACGGCCCGGCCAGCACGCGCGAAAGATCGAGCACGCGTACGCCGGCAAGCGGCAGTGCGCCGTTTTCTGAAACCATTGGGTCGTTCCTCGTTGCATCTCGCCAGACAAAGCGGACTCCGGCATGCGGACGGCGTTTTGTCTAGTCAGCAGGTGGGTTTGCGACCGCCCGCGACTGCCCGAACACCATCCGCATCCATTTACGCCGCAGTTTCTTCACTATCGGAAAATTCGAGCACCGTGCGTCCCACGACGCGGCCGCCGCTCAAATCTTCGAATGCGTCGTTGATTTCATTCGCGCTGCGCGTGCGCAGCGGCGGCGGAAGCAGCCGGCCGCTTTTCGCGAGCTGAACCGTCTCCTTCAGGTCCGCGAGCGTGCCGACGAACGAGCCGACGATGGCCAGCGATCGCTGGGCGATCGGCGGCATCGGCATGGATAGTTCGCCACCATGCAATCCGACGATCACGTACATGCCGCCCTTGCACAGGGCGAGGTTCGCCAGCGCGAAGGTCCCGGGCACGCCGACGAAATCGATCGCGCCGGCCAGTCGCCCTTCGGTCGACGCGAGCAGCTCCGCGCCCGCCTGGTCGTGATTCGAACGCAGCGTCTTCGTGGCACCGAGTTGCCGCGCAGCGGCAAGCTTGTCTTCGTCGACATCGCAGGCGATCACGTTCTCGACACCACGTGCGCGCAGGATCGAGATCGCGGACATCCCCACGCCGCCGCAGCCAATCACCGCCACCCAGTCGCCGGCATGGGTCTGCGGCAGCTTGGCCACTGCCGCGTACGACGTCAGCCCCGAGCACGCCAGCGTTGCCGCAAACGCATCGTCCAGCCCGTCGACATCGACGAGATACTTTTCGTCGGGAACCAGCAGATGCGACGCGAACGCGCCCGGCGTCGCGATGCCGATGTTGCGCGGCTTCGCGCAGAGGTTTGCGCGACCGATGTCACATGGGCGGCACGCCCCGCATCCGATCCACGGAAACACCAGCTTCTTCTGACCGACGGTGGCCTCGATCACGTCCTCGCCGCACGCGACGATCGTACCGAGCGGTTCGTGGCCGAGCGTCAGCGGCGGCCGCAAGCCGCGTTCGCTCAGCATCGCCTTCTTGCCGCCCCCCATATCGAAGTAGCCTTCCCACAGGTGAATGTCCGAGTGGCACAATCCGGCATGGGTGACCTTGATCAGCACTTCCCGGCCCTTCGGCACTGGGGTCTCGCGCAGTTTCACCTGCAACGGCTTGCCATGTTCGATGACGTCGTAGCTCAACATTGCACTGCTCCTCAATTAGCCTTTGCGCTGCGACGTCTTGTGCCATCACGCGACAGGCATACCTGACTCAGAAACTTTGACGGAGGCCGATTCGCGCGACAACCTGTTTGCCGGTCGCGCTGTCCACGATATTGTCGATGTCGGCAACGGCGCTGCCGCCCTGCGAATTGACGCCCCGTGCGTCCTGATAGCCCACCGCGGCATACAGCGCCGTACGCTTCGACAGGCTGTACCACGCGAGCCCGTAGAACTGGTTCGAGTGCTGGTTGCCGACCTTCGTGCCGTCCGGCCGCGTCACGCCGGCCGACGTCTGGTAGTTCCAGCCGATCGACGTCGAGAACATGGGCGTCCACATGTAATGGGCGCCCAGATCGAACGTATTGAACCTGACCGCCGCGCCGTTGAAGCTCGTCATGTTGCCGAATTCGGCGTTCGACCACGAACCCGCGAACGTCCACGCGCCCTTCGTGTATTGCGCAGCCACCATCGCGATCTGGTATGACCGCGCGCTCACGTAGCCGGCGTCCAGTTGATGGCTCAGCAGCGTGCCCGAGCCGTTCGACGTGAACCAGCCGGTGCCGCTCGTACTGCCGGTGGGATTCTTGAAGAACTCGTACGCTGCGCCGACCTTCAGGCCCACGCCCGTTTCGTATTGCGCACCGAAGTTGTATTGCAGGCCGTTGGTGACGTCTCCGGCGACACCGCCGAGAGCAAGCCCGCCACCGAAGGTCAGGCCCTTGATGCTCGGGCTCAGATAGCGGATCGAATTGTTTTGACGCAGATTGATTGCGGCGTTGTCGAGGTCGCCGGCGTGCATCGAAGCGCCGTTCGAATTCAGCGAGCCTGCATCGAGCGCCATCGTGAAGTTGTAAACGGAATCGTACTGGCGACCCAGCGTCACCTGGCCGTATTGCGTGCTCCGCAGGCCGACGAAAATCTGGCGGCCCCACATCAGGCCGCCCTGACCGAAGCCACCGGTCGGAATATTGATACCCGATTCCAGCGTAAAGATCGTGTGAAGACCGCCTCCGAGGTCTTCGTCACCCCGGATACCCCAGCGCGAACCGGCCGTGCCCGACAGCGAATCCATCGCGAATTTCGAGCCTGCCGGCGTCACGGTGCCGTTCGCATTGGTCGTGCCGGTGTTATTCGTGTACGTCATGGCCTGGTCGAGAATGCCATATATCATGACCGAGCTTTGTGCGTGTGCCGCAACTGTGAACATCGCCAATGCAGCGCCCGCGAGAGTCTTTTTCATTGCAGTGTCTCCAATCTTTTTCTATTAATTGCGTGATCGGACACCTGTCGTATCCGTCCGCGAAGTGAAAAGAAATCGAAAAACAACGTTATTTCAATCTCCGTACGACAGCACAACAACGCCAAACAAAACGTATCCGCATCTGATTCCGGTGACGACGACTTGTGCGGCTTATCCGGTTGCGGCGGCACCGCACGAATGGCCGTAAGTGCGACCGCGCAATTGGCGTAATCGCACCACTGACGGTCAATGGCGAACGCAATGCCGTCGTCATTTCATCCGGTCGTTCAAGCCGCGAGCATGCTGTTGCGAGCCAGCTCCTTCCGCACGGCCGGGATGATCCTGTCGCCCCACAGCTCGATCTGCCGGAGCATCGTCTGCTGGTCGCAGTCGCCGAGCTGCGTTTGAAGCGCGATATGGTTCGGCTTCAGGATTTCGATTTCAGCGAGGAGCTTGTCGATCACCTCGTTGACGGACCCGACCGGCAAGTTCTGGCGCAACTGATCGAGCGTCATGTCGGCGGCGCAAGGCGTCTCCTTCATCAGGTAGCCGTCGTCCACGTCCATCCGACGATCCTTCAGCGCCTCCGAGATACGGCGCGCCCAGCGTGCCGAATCGAGATACGCATCGATTTCTGCCTTGCTGTCCGATGCAAAGCCACACCGCAGAAACCCGATCCTGGTCTGGCCGATATCCTTGCCCATCTCCGCGGCCAGCCCCTCCAGCCGGCTGCGCAAGCCGCGCAGCGCGTCCTTGCCGCCGTGCAGGACGGTCGTGAACAGGTTGACGTTTTCGTTGAATGCACGACCCAGCGTGCCCGGGTTCATCGACGTGATCCAGAGCGGCACCTTGTCCTGAACCGTCCGGACCGCGACCGAGGTGGGCAGCATGTCGAAGTGCTTGCCCTTGTACTCGAAGACCTTCTCGTTGAGTCCCTTGTTGAGGATGTCCCAGACCTCATGGAAGATCTCGCCGCTGTTGGCGAGGTTGCAGCCGAATCGCTCGAATTCGAATTGCTGGTAGCCCGAGCCGATCCCCAGCTCGAGACGCCCTTCCGACAGCGTATCGGCGAGGCCGATCTCGGTCAGCAGGCGTGCCGGATGATAGAGCGGAAGAATGCACACCGCCGAGCCAAGGCGAATTTTCGTCGTCCTGGCCGCCGCATGCGCAATCGTCATCAACGGCGACGGCGACAGCGAGTAGTTGTTGAAATGGTGCTCGGCGTACCACGCAGTATCGAAGCCGGCCTGCTCGGCCACGACCGTTTGCTCGATGGTGTTGTGGATCACGCTCTGGGATGTCTGAGCGTAGCTGCGCTGCTGCGCAAGTAGAAATACGCCGAATTCCATGGTGGCATCTCCGTTGTAGTGATGAATGGCTGACTGGCTGGAGCTCAAGCTGAAGCGGATTATGAGTAGCCCGTCATCCATCACACAACCCACACAATTTCTCGTTCTGTATTGCGAATTCGACATAAATACGCGCCCGTTTTCGCTCATTCCGTGTAGTACATTAGCCTCAGCCATTTGAGGATATTTCAGCCCCCGGATTGGCATTAACTCTGTGATTCATCCCGATGCGCTCGTCGCGCGCTGCAGGTTCGCAGGCGTGATCCGATACGGCTCGCGGGACGGAATACGGTTGGAGACCGTCAGCATTACGAATAGATGAGGTGGGGTTCGGATGACATGCGTCGCGCGGCCTGCCTCGGGGCTCCGTTCGCCCGAGTCGGCAAACGGGTTCATGGAGTGAGACTTTAGATCGATAAAACAGGACGACGATGAACGGACTGATGCAACAACGGCAACTGCTGATCTCCGATCTGATCGAGCATGCGGCCAACTACCATGGCGATCGGGAAATCGTGTCCCACCTGGGCAACGGCAATATTCATCGCTACAGTTGGTCCGCCGCGCTCGGCCGCTCGAAGCAGGTTGCCAACCTGATCCGGTCCCTGGGTGTACGCGCCGGTCAGCGTGTCGCAACCCTGGCGTGGAATACACACCGTCACCTTGAACTCTATTACGGAGTGTCCGGCACCGGTGCGGTCCTGACTACGGTCAATCCGCGCCTGTTTGCCGAGCAAATCGTCTACATCCTCAATCACTCCGAGAGCACGCACGTGTTCTTCGACGTGAACCTGGCCGCGCTCGTCGAAGAGATTGCGCCGCAATGTCCGGGCGTCAGGGGCTTTATCGCACTGTGCGAAGCCGACCAGATGCCCGACCTGACCGTCCCAGGCCTCGCCTGCTATGAATCCCTGATTACAGCGTGCAGTGACGCATATGCATGGCCGCGACTCGACGAAGACACCGCCTCGTCCATGTGCTTTACGTCGGGCACGACCGGCAATCCAAAGGGCGTCCTGTACAGCCACCGTTCAACGGTACTGCATGCGATGTCCACCTGCATGGCCGACAGCTTCGCGATCAGCGCGCGCGACAGCATCCTCCTGATCGTCCCGATGTTTCATGTGAACGGCTGGGGCATCCCGCATTCGTCCGCAATGGCCGGCGCCAAGCTTGTTCTGCCGGGCTCGCAACTGTCCGGGGAAAACGTGTACGCGATGCTCCGCGACGAGAAATGCTCGGTGTCTTGCGGCGTACCGACCGTCTGGATGTCGCTGCTCGACTATGCGCAGAACCTGGATCCGGAACGGCGCCGCCGCGACATCGTCATGACGCGCGCACTCTCGGGCGGATCGGCCGCCCCGCGCCGCGTGATCGAGCGGCTCCAGCAGTATTTCGGCGCCTGTTTGCATCAGGCATGGGGAATGACCGAAACAAGTCCGGTCGTGACCGTAAACGTGCCGCTTGCCAAGCACGCACATTTGACGCGTGACGAGCGCCTCGAGCTCCAGATGCTGGCCGGTCGCCCGCTGCCCGGTACCGAAATCGCGATCTTCGACGACGCGGGCAATCCGCTGGCGCGCGATGGGCAAACCACCGGCCAGCTGAAGGTGCGCGGCACGTGGATTTCCCGCGCCTATTACAAGCACGAGCACGACGGTTGGGACGCGAACGGCTGGTTCGCGACCGGCGATATGGCGACGTTGAACGCGGACGGCTTTCTCAAGATCACCGATCGCGCGAAGGATGTGATCAAGTCCGGCGGCGAATGGATTTCGTCGCTGGACCTGGAAAGCGCGGCCCTCAGCCATCCCGCGATTGCCGAGGCGGCGGTCATCGGGCTGCCTCACTCGCACTGGCAGGAGCGCCCGCTGCTCGTCGCGGTAAGGCACCCCGGGATGGAGGCGACAACGCAGGAAATCCTGGATCACATGCGCCGTCACGTGGCCAAGTGGTGGCTTCCCGACGACGTGGTGTTCGTCGATTCCCTCCCTCATACCGCGACCGGAAAGCTGTACAAGGTTGCGCTGCGCAAACAGCTCGAGGGCTTCCGGTTCTCGACCGATATCGACCACGCCCGAGGATAAACCTATGCAATCCGAAAAAACGGTGCTTATCACCGGGTCCGCATCAGGAATCGGTCGTGCGAGCGCGATGCGTTTCGCCATGGCTGGCTGGCGCTGCGTGCTGGTGGATCACCAGGCCGAAGCGCTGCAGAGCTTGCTCGAGACAATGCCGCAGGCCGGCGAGCCGCACCTGATTCGCGTCGTCAACCTCATGGAACCGGCGGAAATTGCGGCACTGGCCGCCGATATGCCGCATCTCGATGCGTTGATCAACAACGCAGGCATGTCGGACAGCACGCAATTGCCACTCACGGCCATGACGCAAGAACAATTCGCGCCGCTCGTCCGTCTGAATCTCGACGCACCGCGCCTGATGTTCCGGACACTGGCAACAAGGCTCAAACCGCATGCTCGCGTCGTCAATGTCGCGTCAGGCGCCGGACTCCAATCGATTCCATTGCGCGGCGTGTACTCGCCCACCAAAGCCGGCGTGATCGCGTTCACGAAGGCGCTGGCCGTCGCGCGCCCGGATCTTGGCGTGACCGCGCTGTGCCCCGGTTTCGTACGCACGGAAATCGTCCGTCGCCTGATCGAATCGGGCCGGCTCGATCCGGTTCGCGCAGCGGGAAAGACGCCGCTCGGCCGTATTGCGGAGCCAGCCGAACTTGCGGAAGCACTGTTCTTCCTTGCTAGCGAAGGCGCTCGCCCTTTATCGGGGTCCGCCCTGTCGGTGGACGGCGCGGCTTCGGCTTACGGCGGATCTGCCCCGTGCGCGCCGGCCGAATACGACGTGCTGCCCCTGGATACCGATACGGCCATCGAGGTCACGGGTACTACCCGGGACGCCACGCAGGACTGGATCGCGCTGCAGACGAGCAACCGGAACGCCGGATACAGCGCGGTAATCGACGCGTCGGTGCTGAACGCACCCGACGGCCAGCGTCTGAACGCGGCGCATGAAGCGGCAACGCGCTTCGCTCGTTGGCATACGCACAGCGCCAGCCTCACGCTTCTGTTGCCCACCCAGCCCACCGACTGGCGCACCTGCGGCGACGACGCGGCAACGCGCATGTTCGTCGCGACACAGGCGTGCGAATGGGGCTCGAAGGGACTGCGCATCAACTCACTCGAAGTCCACGCGCATACGCCGGTCGACGACGTGCGGCCCATTACCCGCTACATGGCCGGCGCGGCATCGCAATTCTTGACCGGCCAGTCGTGGACGCTCGCCCGCTGAACGACGCATACCGATAACCGATGGAGACAAGGATGGCGCAGTTAATCGAGCAACGGCGGATCAAGGAAAAGTTCATCGCCCCACGCAGCTACCGGCGTCCGTGGACCGGTGCCGTTCCCGGTCTTCATCCCGCCTTTCACGAGCGGCATGCGGATTACGCCGGCCAGCCTGTGAGGAACGGCCATGAGTGAGATTGAAAACGCCCTGTCGTGGCTGGGCCTTTCCGGGCGCACTTGCGTCGTGACCGGCGGTGCCGGCGGTATCGGATCGGAAACGGCCCGGCAAATGGCGGCGGCGGGCGCGAAAGTCGCCGTCGTCGATCGAACCGAAGCGCTCGGCGCCGAGCTCGTCAACGAAGTTCGGCTGGCGGGCGGTACCGCCATCGCGATCGGTTGTGACGTATCCGACGCCACCTCCGTGGCGCGCGCCGCCAAGACGGTGTTCCGTGAACTCGGCGCCGCGCAGGTGCTGGTCAACAACGCGGGTATCGGCGGGGGCGGCCGCACCGCCCTGCTCGATGCATCGGTCGATGAATGGAATCGTCTGCTGTCGATCAACCTGACCGGCGCATTCCTGTGCGCACAGGCGTTCGGCGCCCAGATGCGCGACGCAGGACAGGGCGGAACTATTGTACATGTCGCGTCGATCGGCGGTGACATCGCGATACCGAACGGTATTGCCTATAGCGTGAGCAAGGCCGGCGTGCTGATGCTCTCCAGGCAACTTTGCCTGGAACTCGCGCCATTCGGCATTCGCAGCAATTGCGTCAGCCCCGGACTGGTTCGCACCCCGATGAGCGAAGCCTATTACCAGGACGAAGGCTGTCTCCAGGCGCGCAACCGGGCTGTACCCAGCGGCCGGATTGCCACCCCGCGGGACATGGCGGAAGCGATTCTTTTCCTGTCCAGCGACCGATCCGGCTACATCAATGGCGAAGATCTCCTGGTCGACGGCGGTTTGAGCCGGATCGTCATGGCGAATATTCCGCGCATCTGATTGGCTGTTCAAGCACCACTCGAAATCAATAGAGGAAGTCACAAAATGGAATTCAATACCCTGCTGGTCGAGATCAACAACAAGATCGCTGTCGTTACGCTCAATCGCCCGGAAAAGCGCAACGCCCAGAACGCGGAAATGCGCCATGAAATCATCGACTGTTTCGACGTGCTCGGTGCGCGTGACGACGTGTCGGTCATCATCGTGACGGGTGCGGGTTCCGCGTTTTCGGCCGGCGCCGACCTCAACGACCGCAAGGATCTGTCGCAGCCGGGTGCGTTTCCGAAGCATCACCGCATCGTCCGCGAGTCGGCGTACGCGATCCGCGAATGCCCGAAGCCCATCATTGCCGCGATCAACGGCGCGGCCATGGGCGCCGGCTTCGGCATCGTCATGAACTCGGACATCTGGGTGGCCTCGGAAGAGGCTTACGTGTCGATGCCCGAGATCAACGTCGGCCTCGCCGGCGGCGTGTCGTTCCTGAATCGCATTTTCGGTCAGTCGCGGGCCCGCCGCATGTTCTACACGGGCATGAAAGTCACCGGTCGCGAGCTGTACCGGCTCGGTCTTGTGGAAGCATGCACGACGAAGGAAGAACTGATGCCGTTCGCGATGGAAATCGCGACGGAAATTGCGTCGAAGTCGCCCATCGCGTTGCGCCTTGCGAAGGAAGCGGCTCGCCTGACCGAGAACATGCCGCTGCGTGAAGCCTATCGCTACGAACAGGGCAACACCGAATTCCTGTCGAAAACGGAAGACTCGAAGGAAGCGCAGCGCGCCTTCATCGAGAAGCGCACGCCCGTGTATGTGGGCCGCTGATCCGGCGGACACTCTGAAAATTCTGCGGAGGCACCCTCGTCCGGTATCGCCGCCCTATTGGATTACATCGAGTCAATCATGAGCGAAGTCGATCAGGTAAGAGACGAAGCGTTTTATGCAGCGTTTCGCAAAAAAATCGCCGACTATATCGAAGCCAACGTGCCCGCTGAAGTGCGTGCTGCAACGCGCGCAAACAAGAAGCTCGGCCGCGAGCTGCTGAGCCGATACACGGCGGCCATGGCCAGGGGCGGGCTTGGCTATTCGGCACCCGGCTGGAGCACGGAGTTCGGCGGACCCGGCTGGAACGTGATGCAGCGCCTGATCTTCGAAGAAGTGACGGCGGCGATGGACTGTCCGCAGCTGTATCACCACGGTATCGGCCACATCGGTCCCGTCATCCAGGCATTCGGCACGGACGAGCAAAAAGCGCGCTTTCTGCCGCCGATCATCGATGGTTCGGAATGGTGGTGCCAAGGCTATTCGGAACCCGGTGCCGGCTCTGATCTTGCGTCCCTCAAGACTTCCGCGGTTCTGGACGAAGCCGGCGAGCATTACATCGTCAACGGCCAGAAGATCTGGACCTCGCACGCCCAGGAAGCCGACATCATGTATACGCTCGTGCGAACGAGCAACGAAGGCAAGCGCCAGGAAGGCATCACGCTGCTGCTGATCCCGATGAATACGCCGGGCATCGAGGTCCGCCCGATCCATACGATCGACCAGTGGCATCACGTCAACGAAGTATTCTTGAAGGACGTCAAGGTGCCGGTGTTCAATCGCATCGGTGCCGAAGGCCAGGGCTGGTCATACGGCAAGTTCCTGCTCGATCGCGAGCGCCTGAGCCCGGCGCTGACGCCGCGCCTGCTTCGTCACGTGCAGCAGGTAACCGAGCTGGTTCGGGACAAGATCAGGGAGAAAGGCGCGACCCCGTCGTTGCTGAAGGCGCTCGACCGCTTGTTCGAAGTCGAAGCCGGCGCATACGGGACACGCGAGATCCTGCTCTCGGCGATCCGGGAAGACATGGCAGGGACGCTGCAGTCGGCCAAGTCCTCGGCGCTGAAAATGGCATGCTCGAAACAGAGCCAGGAAGTAACGTCGATTGCCATGGACGTGCTCGGTCCCGAATACGCTGCGCGCCTGCTGCCGCTGACATCGCCGGAAGACGAGCTGAATCTCGAACGCAACTTCGTCCACACGTACCTGTTCTACCGTTCCCGTACGCTCGCGGGCGGCTCGACGGAAGTCCAGAAGAACATCATCGCCAAATCGATCATGGACGCGGGCTACGCGGTCAGTATCATGTTCCATGGCGACATGTTCGACTCGGCGGCCCGTCTGGCCGCTGCCGCCGAAACACACAAGGGCAACGCCGTCGAAGGAAAGGCGTCGGGCAAGTGGCAGCAAGCCCTCCAACTGGGCTGGCAGTCGGTGCTGGTCTCGGAAGACAACGGCGGCATCGGCGCGACACTCGCCGATCTCGCCGGCATCGTCGAAGCGGCCGCGCGTTATCCGAACGTCGCGCCACTGGTCGAGCGTTGCGCGGTGGCGCCGGTTCTCCTCGAAGCGGCGGCGGCGGCGGCCGCGGCAGCGACCGTCTCGCCGGTGCTCGAACAACTGCTCGGCGGCAAGGCTTCCGTGTCGCCCATCCTGCAATCGCACCTGGGCGCCCCGTTGCAGGCCGCTACGGTCAGCCTGGAGGGCAACGTGCTGCGCGGTGCCGTACGCGGCTCGAACGAAAGCGAGCCGGCAACGCACCTGATCTTCAACGCGTCGACACCGCAGGGCCAGGCGCTGGTGCTGATCGAGCGAGCGCGCGTGGCCGAGCGCGCGCGGTTCTTCGGCGGGATCGACGGTACGGTGACCGCGGATTACGTCGTCGACGGTCTCCAGGTCCACGAAGACGACATTGTACTGACCGGCGCCGCAGCCAACGTCGCGGTCAACCAGGCGCTGCAGATCGGCGCACTGCTGACATGCGTGCAGATCGTGGGAGCGGTCGGCGCCCAGGTCGAACAGACGATCCAGTACCTGAACGACCGCGTGCAGTTCGGCAAGCCGCTGGCCGTCCATCAGGCGCTCAGGCACAACGTCGTCGATTGCTATGTGGCCTACGAGGGGATCAAGGGGCAAGTCGCTCGTCTGATCGAAGGTTTCGAAGGCAGCGACGACTGCGCGATCGATCGGCTGGTGATCCTGACCAAGATGTTCTGCGCAGGCGTTGCCAGGGAAGTCGGCCATGCCGTGATCCAGATGCATGGCGGCATGGGCATGACGGTGGAAATGCCGGCAACCCAGCTCTGCATGCAGTCGCGCACGGCGGCGGAGCGGTTCGGCAACCGCAGCCAATGTCTCGACTGGCTCGTCGCACAGGCCTGAATCCGCTGCCCGTCCCGGCAATCATCGACTTCATTCGCATACCATGACCTCGTCTACGCTCAGCGCACTGTTCGACGCCAACTCGGTAGCCGTTATCGGCGCCTCGTCGGACCCGGACCGCATCGGCGGTCGCGTGCTGCGATTCCTTCGCGAATCCGGCTATCAAGGCACATTGTTTCCGATCAACCGCAGCGGCTCGGAAATCCAGGGGATACCGGCCTATCCGTCGATCCTCGACGTCCCCGAGGTGCCCGATCAGGCGATCATCGTCGTTCCGACCGGCAGCGTGGAATCCGCATTGCGCGACGCGATCCGCAAGGGTGTCAAGTCCGTCGTGGTCCTGACCGCAGGCTTTGCCGAGATCGACGCGCAGGGCCGCGCCGTTCAGGACCGGATGGCCGCCATGTGCCAAGCCGCCGGCGTGCGCATGATCGGCCCGAATTCGCTTGGCCTGCTGAACGTCGAATCGCGCCTGTTCTCGACCTTCTCGGTCGTGCTCTACGGCGTGTGCCCGAAAACCGGCAACATCGCGCTGGCGACGCAGTCGGGCGCGTTCGGCTCCGCGCTCTACGGCGCCGCCACGCTGCGCGGCATGGGCTTCAGCAAGATCGTGGCGACCGGCAACGAAGCCGACGTGGACGTCGCGGAAGCGATCGACTACCTGGCCGGAGACCCGGGCACGCGGGTCATCCTGGCCGCACTTGAATCGGCAAGGGATGGTCAAAAACTGCGGCGCGCGCTGCTGAAAGCGGCCAACGCGCAAAAGCCGGTCATCATCATGAAGGTCGGCCGCTCCGAGCTCGGGGCTGCCGCTGCGGCAACCCACACGGGTTCGCTGGCCGGCAACGACGCGGCCTACGACGCCGTGTTCGCGGAGTGCGGCGCGTATCGCGCCCGCTCGCAGGAGGAGATGCTGGACGTCGCGTACCTGATCTCGACCACGGGCCACCTGCCCGTCAACAACGAACTCGGTGTTCTCACGTCGTCGGGCGGCATCGGCGTGATGGTCGCAGACGCATGCGGCGATTCCGGCCTCACGATGCCTGCGCTTCCCGAAGCCGCCAAGACGGCCATGCTCGAACTGCTTCCGTTCGCGGTCGCAGCCAACCCGCTCGACGTCACGGCTCAAATCACGTCGGTCAGGAACGGCACGGTCCGGGCGCTGGACCTCATGCTGTCGAACAGCAGCTACGGCACGACGCTCGCGTACCTGGCCTCGGCGGGCCTGGCCCCCGCGTCGTTCAAGAGCAATTACGCGCAGCCGCTTGCCGAGCTCAAGGCAAGACATCCTAAACGCGACGTCGTCATCGTCACGCTGTCCGTGCCGGAGGTGGACCGCGAGCTCGAAAAGATCGGCATTCCGGTATTCAACGACGCGACGCGCGCCACGCTCGCGCTGGGCGCCGCGGCAACGATCCGCGCACGTTGGGCGAACCTCTATGAGCCTGCTGAAGCGACGCAACAGGCGCGGGCGCTCGGCGATGTGAACACGGAGGCACTGGCCAAGGAAGCGTTGGCCGACGCCGGCCTGCCGGTGCCGCGAGACGTGCTGGTCGTCGACGCCGATGCAGCTGTGGCCGCCGCCGACGCAATGGGCTACCCGGTGGTGCTCAAGATCGTGAGCCCGCAAATCGTGCACAAGACCGAAGTCGGCGGCGTAGCCCTCAACGTCAGGAACGCCGACGGCGTGCGTGCGGCATACCGGCAGATCCTGGACAGCGTCCGTGCCCATGCACCCGGTGCGCGGATCGACGGCATCCTCGTGTGCCCGATGATCGTCGGTGGCACCGAAATGATCCTCGGCGTGAACAACGATGCCACCTTCGGCCCGATGATTCTCGTCGGTGCCGGCGGCGTCAACACCGAGTTGTACAAGGACGTGTCGCTGGTCTCTGCCCCGCTCACGCCAGCGCGCGCACGCCAGGCGCTCGACAGGGTGAAGGCGACTGCCCTCCTGAAAGGCTGGCGTGGTGCAGCGCCCAAGGACATGGATGCGCTGGTCACCGCCATGGTCAAACTGTCCGATTTCGCGATGAACCACCCGGAAATCCAGAGCGTCGACGTCAATCCGCTGGTCGTGCGCGAGACCGGCGCCGCCGTGCTCGACGCCGTCATCATCAAGCAATAGCCGCAAGCAGAAATGCACCGGCATTTCCCTTCTTCAGCCCGGCCAACATATGGACCACAACAAAGTATCGAATCGGGCCGTGCAGGATCTGCTCGACCGCGAAGCCATTCGAGAATGTCTGTACCGCTATTGCCGAGGCGTGGATCGGCGTGACGAGGCGGCGTTGCGCGCCACCTACTGGCCGGACGCAACGGACCGCCACGGGCCTTACCAGGGCTCGGCAACCGGATTCTGCGATTGGGTGCTGGACGTGCTGAGAACGCCACGCCGCGGCGTCCACCTGATCGGCAACATCATGATCGAGTTGCACGGCGACCACGCGTTGGCCGAAAGCTATTTCCACGCGGTCCAGGAAGATCGCCAGGTCGTGCCCGGCACGGTCACCGAAGTTTCGCTGTATGGGCGCTATCTCGACCGCTTCGAAAAACGAAAGGGCGAATGGAAGGTCGCGGCTCGCACCGTGGTCTACGACTGGTCGCGCAGAACGCCGGTCGCGGATCCCACCGAAGTCGGCATGTTCGGCACCGCGCGTCGTCCGCTCGGCGCCCATTGCCCTCACGATGCGCTCTACGAAGCCCGCGCCGACATGCTGGCGCGTCACGCAGCGCAACCAGGCGAGTCACGCAAGGCATCATGACCAATCACACCATCAGCATCTGCGGGGACTCGCGTGACGCACTGGGCGAGTGTCCGCTGTGGGACGACCGCAAGCAGATCCTGTACTGGATCGATTCCCGCGCGTGTCTCGTGAAGGCGCGTGAGCTGGAAACGAATACGGTTCGCGAATGGACATTGCCGTCGCAGATCGGCGCGATCGCATTGTGCGAAAGCGGCCGCCTGCTGGTCGCGCTCGTGGACGGCTTCCATTTCCTCGATACCGAGAGCGGCGACCTCGCGCACTTCGTCGATGTGGCGCACCCGGCCCCGAACATGCGCCTCAACGACGGCCGGGTCGATCGCGAAGGCCGTCTCGTTCTCGGGTCGATGGCGCTCGGCCGCCGCGAGCCCGTGGGCGAGCTGTACCAACTCGATGGCCGGGGCAATCTGAAGGTGCTGGAGACCGGTATCTGCATCACGAACTCGACATGCTTCTCGCCGGACGGCCGGTATCTGTATTTTTCGGATAGCTTGAGTCACCAGTTGCGTCGCTATCGCTACCACTCCGTGACCGGTACGCTGAGCGAACGAACGCTGTTCGTGGATACGACATCGCTCAAATCGGGCCCCGACGGCGCCGCCATCGACGCCGAAGGCAACCTCTGGACGGCCCTGGTCATCGCGGGACAACTGGCGCGCTTCACGCCCGATGGCCGGCTCGACCGGATTATCGACCTGCCGACCGTCTATCCGACCTGCCCGTCCATCGGGGGGCCGGCGCTCGACACGATCTTCGTGACCAGCATCAGCAACAGCGGGAATGCGCTCAACAGCCCCAACCCGAATGCCGGCGCGGTGGTCGCCGTCACCGGTACGGGTGTGCGCGGCCTGCCGGAATGCCGCTTCAAGGATCAGTGAATCAATCAGACGACGTTCAGGAGTGGAAATGGCGAAGCAACTGGAAGGCAAGGTCGCGCTTGTGACGGGCGGCGCTCAAGGGATCGGTCGAGGTATCGTCAACAAATTCGTTCGCGAGGGGGCCGTCGTCGGCATCCTTGATCGCGACCTCGGCGCCGCGCAGGCTGCAGCCGGCGAAATCAACGCACAGGGCGGTGTCGCCCATGGGTTCGGCGGCAACGTTGCCGAACGCGACACGATTTTCAAGGCCGCCGCCGGCCTCGCCGAGGTGGCCGGTCGTTTCGACATCATCGTGAGCAACGCAATGTGGGTGCGCTATGCGCCGGTTCTGGAAATCACCGAGAAAGACGTGTCGATGATGACGGGTACGGGTTTCAATTCGGTCGTGTGGGGCATTCAGGCTGCGGCGCAATACATGAAGGACGGCGGCTCGGTCGTCAATATCGCTTCGTCGTCGGGTTTCATCGGCCTGCCCAAGGCGCTCGTCTACTGCGGCGTGAAGGCGGGCGTGCTCGGCCTGATGCGCGCGGCCGCGGCGGAGCTCGGGCCGCGCGGCATCCGCGTGAACTCGGTCGCCCCCGGCTACACGGAGACCGAAGGCGTGGTCAAGAACGTGTCCGAAGAGACGCGCAAGATCCGCCAGGCGAAGACACCGATGCCGCGCCTCGGCCAGCCGGACGACATCGCCAATGCCGTGTGCTTCCTGGCTTCGAACGAGAGCGCGTTCGTGAACGGTGAATGCGTTCGCGTGGATGGCGGTTCCGCCATTGCCTATCTCTGACGCATGTCGGGAGCCCGGTGTGACGTAGAGCGTGATGTAAAAAACCGGACAGGACGGCAGGGCGGCGTGGACCACGGCGAATGGCCAGCCCGCCCTTCCTGAAGTCCGTTCAAAACATAAAAGGAGACAAAGCATGCAGACCATTGACGTCAAGTCGTTCATCGATCAACGACCGCTCAAGCCTTTCCACGCAATTCTCTTTGCGCTGATGTTCGTGACCATCGTTCTCGATGGCCTCGACACCTCGGCGATGGGCCTGATCGCACCCGCCCTGATCAAGCAATGGGGTGTGACCAAAGCCGATCTGGCGCCGGTGCTCAGCGCCGCGCTGGTCGGTATCGGCATCGGCGCGATTTTCGGCGCGCCGCTTGCCGATCGCATCGGCCGTCGCGTCGTGCTCGTGACGTCGGTCGCCTTTTTCGGCGTGTTCTCGATCGCGGCGGGTTGCTCGACCAACGTGACCGAACTTATGTGGTCGCGTCTGCTGACCGGCGTCGGCCTCGGCGCCGCCATCCCGCTGTGTGCGACGCTCATGAACGAGTTTCTGCCGTCGCGCATGCGCTCGCGTGCCGTGAACTTCATGCTCTTCGGCTTCGCCGTGGGCGGCGGCATTACCGGGCCGCTGGCCAAATCGGTCATCCCGGTACATGGCTGGGAAGGCTATCTGATCATCGGCGGCATCGCCCCTGTCGTGGTTGCCGTGCTGCTCGCCTTCTTTCTGCCGGAATCGGTTCGATATCTGGCGGCGGCGGGCAAGGGCCAGGACAAGATCGCGAAAGCATTGAAGCGCATCGACCCGACGGCCGATTTCACCGACACGGTGTTCGTCGCCGATGTGGCGGCTGCAGTCGAAAAGCGCAAGTTTCCGGTCGCGGAACTGTTCTCCGACAAGCTGCGCGGCCCGACGCTGCTGCTTTGGGTTGCTTACATCTGCTCGACTATCACGCTGTACGTGCTGAGCATGTGGCTGCCGACCATTCTCCAGGGAGATGGCCGCACGCTCGCCCAGACCGCCGACACGATGATGTGGTTCAACTGGTGCTCGGGTATCGCCATCCTGCTGGGCGGCATATTGATGGACAAGTTCGGCCCGGTCCGCGTGATCTCGGCGTATTTCGCCATCTCGATGTTGATGGCGCTTCTGGTGTCGATCAGCGGTGCGCGCGGCGATACGTTGCTGACGCTGCTGATCATGGCGGCCATGACCAACAACGGCGCGTGCTCGTCGATGTCCACGCTCGCGACGCAAATGTATCCGACCAGCAGCCGCGCCACCGGCGCAGCGTGGGTGCTCGGCATGGGCCGCTTTGGGGGCATTGCCGGCACGTTCCTGGGCCCTGTTATGATCGGCCTGGGCTGGCCGTTGACGACCATCGTTGCATGGATCGCACTCCCCGCGGTGATCGCGTCGGTGTCGATCTTCTGCATCGGTTTCCGCATTCCTTCACTGCGGCATGGCTATGCAGGCTTGCCCGCAGGTGAAGCCGCCCACTAACGAGCCAGCGACTCCGAATACGACTCGGCAAAGCCGCTGCCAATGTGTAGCGGCTTTGTGTTTTTTGACTGGGGTAATCCCGTACCTACAATATCCCCGTTCATTGTCAACGGGGAATATGGAGACTTCGTGGACAGACTTCGTGCAATGGAATTTTTTCTTTCCATTTCCAGGAACAAGAGTTTTTCGGAAACTGCCCGCCAATTCGGCATCGCGCCGGCCTCCGTTTCGAGAATGGTTCTGGATCTCGAGAACGACTTGAAGGTCAAGCTGTTCACCCGCACGACCCGCTGCGTCACGCTGACCGAAGCGGGCATCGAGTACGCAAAACACGTCGAAGGCATTCTGCGGAGCATCGACGAAGCGCACCGAAGCATCTCGTCCATCACCTCGGCCCCGTCGGGCACGCTACGCGTGCATTCACGCGTCATGTTCGGCCTCGGCGTATTGCCGACCGTGATTACCGAATTCTCCAAGCTGTACCCGAGCATTCGGATTGAATTGACGCTGAGCGAAGCGCCGTCGGACCTGAACAAGGATCAAATCGATATCGACTTTCGGATTGCCCCGCCGATCGAATCCGGGATCAAGCGCCGGATTCTGTTCCGAAGCGAGCGCCATCTGGTGGTCTCCCCCGGTTACTTCATTGGCCGAAGCTCGGTCACGGCACCGGAAGAACTGAAGAACCATCAATGCATCGCTTACTCCATGCCGGGATCCGGTTATTCCTGGCGCTTCCGGAAAGACGGCGCCGAAATCGAAGTTCATTTTCAGCCCCGGCATGTCACCAATAACGGTATCGCACTGCTCGAATTCGCGCGCATGGGCGAAGGCATCGTTCTGCTCGACGACTACACCGTTCACAAGGATTTGATAAGCGGAAAACTGGTTCGCCTGCTTCCCGAGTATCAGGTCACCAACTCCAGCTTTGAAGACGGGATGTACGCGACGATTATCGACTCACCCGCGATCCCGACCAAGATCCGCCTGTTCCTGGACTTCGTGGCCTCCCGCGTGTCCGGTCCGGAACTCCGGTTCTCCGCGTACGAGTCGCCGTGAAGCAAATCGGTGTCGCCCGGCGCGACGCATGATAACGCTCCGATATCGCGCAGACTACCTGCTATTTCACGCAAATCAGAACGCGTTTTTGATTGAAAATCGTCCGACCGTGGGACAGTACAATCCCTGACAGCCCGATTAGAAAAATCCCTTCAGGAGACGACACGACCATGAGCGAAGCATGCAGCATAGACACCGACTCGGTCACCCTGGAAGTCGCCGACGGCGTGGCCCTCGTCACGCTGAATCGCCCCGAGGTCAAGAACGCGCTGTCGCGAGCCATGCGTCGCCGCCTCATTGCGGTATTTGACGAAATCAGCGCTCGCGACGACATTCGCTGCGCGGTGCTTACCGGTGCCGGCAATACCTTTTGTTCGGGTGCGGACCTCCGTGACCGCCCCGATCCCGATGTCCCCGGCGACTTCCTCGACCACAACCGCTGGACCCGCGAAACCGGCAACGCCGTCAAGGAATGCGCGAAGCCCGTGATCGCGGCTGTCAACGGTGCGGCCCTGGGCGCCGGCCTGGGTTTGATGGCTGCGTGCGACATCATGTACGCGAGCACAAACGCCGTATTCGCGATGCCTGAAATCAACGTCGGCTTGGCCGGCGGTGCGTCGATGCTGCGCACGCTGTTCGGTCGTTCGACCGTCCGTCGCATGTTCTTTACCGGCGACAAACTGACGGCTCAGGACCTTCTCCGTCGCAACGTGCTGGAAGACGTGCTGCCCGCCGATGCGCTTATGCCTCACGTGATGGAACTTGCCCGCCGCATCGCCGGCAAGTCGCCCATCGCGCTCATTCAGGCGAAGAAGGCCGCGAATTTCACCGATCAAATGCCACAGCGCGAAGCTTACCGTCACGAGCAGGACATCACGATGATGCTGTCCAGGACGGAAGACGCCAAGGAAGCGCGTATGGCATTCCTGGAAAAGCGTGAGCCGGTATTTAAGGGCCGCTAGGAAACGCTGTCGGAAATACCGTTTCCAGGCGCTTGCGTTTCCCGCAAGCCGGCGATGGCTTCGGTCCATGGGTCGTCGAGCGTGCTCGACCGCCGCGATGGAGCCGTTCTCAATACCTTTTTCGACGGAGATTGATATGCAACAGGATTTGGCCGGACGCTATGCGCTCGTGACCGGCGCTGGCGCGGGGATCGGCAAGGCGACGGCGCTTCGGCTCGCGGCTCGTGGTGCGGTCGTCGGCATCAACGATCTGAAGGCGGAACTCGTCGACGATACGGTCGCCGCCGTGATCGATGCCGGCGGCCGGGCGCTTCCGGTCGTGAAGAACGTGAGCACCCGCGAGGGCATGACTGAAGCAGTGAACGAAGTCCACGCCAAAGGCGGTCGCTTCGACATTCTGGTCAACAATGCGGCGTGGGTGCGCTACCAGTCGGTTGCGGACATCGCCCCCGAAACCATGGATCGAATGCTCGATATCGGCTTCAAGGCCGTGGTCTGGGGTATCCAGGCCGCTGCGGCAGTGATGAGCGAAGGCGGCGCCATCGTCAGCGTGGCATCGACCGCAGCGCTGCGTTCGGCCACCCACTCGATCGTGTATTCGGGCATCAAGTCAGGAATCCTCGGCATCACGCGCGCAGCAGCAGCCGAACTCGGAGCCCGCAAGATCCGCGTCAACGCGGTTTGCCCGTCCGCGGTGCCGACCGAAGGCACGCTACGCAACCGCAACGAAGAGCGCGACGCCAGGCGCGTGTCCACGACGCCGCTGGGCCGTCTGGGCGACGTCGATGACATCGCCAAGGCGATCGTGTATCTGGCATCGGACGATGCGGACTTCATTACCGCGCAATGGCTGGCTGTCGACGGCGGAATTACCTTCACGAATATTTGAGCTTCCCGAACTCGCTTCCCGAACCGTCGCTCTCGTCCCTGCGCAGTACGCTGGGACAGCCTGACAAGCTTTGACCTGCTCCCCGCGTTTAGTACGGTGACGGTGTAGAGTCCGTTCGAGAGTGACCCTGAACCAGAATTAGTCCCGGTCGGAAGTGGAGATTTCCGGCTTGGTTGAGTTGTCAGGCGAGGCGGATTCCCTTGCCTGACGGGCGAATTCTGCGGGTGTCATCCACTGCAATGCGGAGTGGGGACGAACCTCGTTATAGAGGTGGTCGCGCAAATTCGGACAGACGGGTAAGTGGAATGCCCGGGGCCTGAGTCAGCGATAATGCAGGCAAAGGAACCGGAAAGATGACGAAGAGAACCCGACGGACGCACTCAGCGGCGTTCAAAGCGAAAGTGGCCCTGGCGGCGGTCAAGGGCGAGCGCACGCTGGCCGAACTGGCGCAGCAGTTCGATGTGCACCCGAACCAGATCACGGAGTGGAAGCGGCAACTGCAGGAGCGTGCGGCGGATGTGTTCGGCGCGGCCGCTCCACCGTCGAGCGAGCCGCCGGTGGACGTGAAAACGCTGCACGCGAAAATCGGACAGTTGACGCTGGAGAACGATTTTTTGTCAGGAGCGCTCGGCAAAGCCGGACTGCTGAGCGCAAAGCGATGATTGACCGTACGCATGCGCTGCCGGTTTCGCGACAGACGCGACTGGTTGGCATCGCGAGATCGAGCGCGTATTACCGGGCGCAGCCAGTGAGCGAGGCGGACCAGTTGCTGATGCGGCGGATCGACGAACTGCACATGGAGTTTCCGTTTGCCGGAGCGCGGATGCTGGCGCGTCTGTTGCGCCGGGAAGGCTATGAGGTCGGCCGCCGCCGCGTGCGCACGCTGATGAAACGCATGGGCGTGGACGCGCTGTAATGCAAGCCGAACACGAGCCGACGCAATGCGCAGCACAAGATCTGGCCGTACCTGCTGCGCGGCATGAAAATCGCCCGGGCCAATCAGGCGTGGGCACTGGACACGACATACATTCCGATGGCGCGAGGCTTCGTGTACCCGACGGCAGTAGTGGATTGGTCAAGTCGCAAGGTGCTCTCGCACCGGGTGGCGATCACGCTGGAAGCAGTGCACGCCGTCGAGGCGCTCGAGGAAGCGTTCGCGCGCTACGGGCAGCCCGACATTGTGAACACCGATCAGGGCAGCCAATTCACGGCGAACGCGTTCACGGAAGCCGTATTGGTCCGAGGCATCCGGCTGTCGATGGACGGCAAGGGAAGCTGGCGCGACAACGTGTTCGTCGAACGGGTGTGGCGAAGCATCAAGTACGAAGAGGTCTACCTGAAAGCGTACGAGTCGGTCAGCCATGCCCGGCGCTCCATCGGCGAGTACATCAACTTGTACAACCGGAAACGGCCCCATTCGAGCCTGGCGGATCGGACGCCGGATGAGGCATACTTCGCGACGCTGCCTGCGATCAAATCGGCAGCATGATTGCCTCGGACGTTCCACTTAAAAATCTCAGAAAACTGTCCGAACGAGTGAGGCCACCTCTCTTTGACGATACAACTACACACGCCGTGACTCGCTTCCTTGAGTTTCTACGTAGAAACTGTCGACTACGAGGCCCACACACGGATCACGCATTGGCTGCGCCAGCTCGCAGATTTATCCGTGCACATCAACCGCCGGCGTATTCGCCGCGACAGGCAGAAAACGTTCAGCATCAGTCCGATTCGATCGGCAAGTTAAAGGAAGGCATGCCAACATGCTGCACCTGCTCCAGCGCTTCAAGATAGCGATGGACCAGGGCAACGGAAAAGCCTGAGCGATAGCATTCAGCTCAAACGCCACGCCCGGCGACGCCTTCACCGCCGCCTTGGTTGATTTTGCAGACGCTGTCGGGACAATCCGGGCGGGCGTGGATTGTGCAGACAGTGTCTGCAGAATCCGATCCGCAGGCCACATCAAGTAAAAAGCGCGCATCTGTGCGAGATTGCGCCATCCGAAGCCGCGACCGAATCGCTCTGACAGATCGACGCCCAAACGGCAGATCACCGCCTCGCCATAAGCGGCCCGTCCCTCCCCGCCCTGCTCGAACTCAACGATTCGTCGCCCGATCTCCCAATAGGTCGCCGTCATCAGGGCGTTCACCGTGCGAGCCGTCGCTTCGCGCGCCGACGCAACTACATCAGCAATTTCACGGTGCAGTCCCGCATAAGCGGCCTGCCCGACATCACGCTGCGTCACAGTGCATTCACCACGTCCTTGAACGCCTTGCCGGCGGTGAACTTCACAGTATTCGCGGCCGGGATGGCAATCTCCGCGCCCGTCGTCGGATTACGTCCCGTGCGGGCAGTGCGCTGCCCCTGCGAAAACGCGCCGAAACCGATCAGCTGTACCGATTCCCCGCGACTCACCGCGTCCGTGATCGCGTCCAGGACCGCCTGGACGGTTTTGCTCGCGTCGGTTTTGCTGACGCCCGCGCCCGCTGCGACCGCGTCAATGAGTTCCTGCTTGTTCATGAACAGCCTCGGCAACAAAGTCAAAGCTGCACCCTACCTCATCCCGCTGCACACACGCAAATCGCTGGCCTCCGCCCCACCACTGCCTGCGGCGGGCAGCCCACCAATGAACTCCGGCTTACACCTGTCGCAGCCACGCTCGCCCAGAGCAATCGCGAACGTTTTCCGCCCGGCCCGCGCTCACACAACCAGCGGGCCGGTGCGGGTGTCATCACTCGCGCTGACTACGTGGTCCGGCTTCCGGTGTCGCACAACCTGACTGTTGCTCCAGCCGAATCTGCCCGGCCGACCTGCGCAGACTACGGCGTCGGTTCGTGCCGCGTCTCCTGCCTCCCCTCTGCCCGCCACCGGCACCCGGGCCTCGACGCAACTTCAGTCGTGTGAGCACGACGAGCCTGGGCGTTCGCTCGATGTCCCGAAATGAAGGGTAACATAGCCCTTACTATGTTCCCCTTCCCCGCCGGCCCTCGGAATTGCTCGCTTCAGTAGCCCGACAGTTTCACTCGGACAACCACGCACAACCTCCCTCGATTCCTAAAGTTTCTATGTAGAAACTGCCGATGCCCGCCAGCGACATGCTTTAAGTAGGCGCGCTACCCGCGCCACGGTACGGTTCGCCCGCGCTGGCAGTGCAAGTGCAATCTCGTTTGAGTCACTCGCCAACGGACAAGGTGTCGGGCCCCAATAAACTATCCGGGATAGATCATGGGAAGATCCATCTGCACCCATTCACCATCATTGCGAAGCGCCGCCGCACGCGGTGCGGTGGAGAGCAGCACGTAGTCACCGACCGCGTGCGTCACGCCACTTTCACTCGCACGGGCGACCGTTACGGTTGCGATTTGATACCCGCGTTTACGCAGCTCGCACACACGTGCACGAGGATCGAGGATGTCGAGGAAGCGCATTGCCTCCACGGTAGTAACACGACCGAAAGCAGAGAAAGCCTGAAGCAAGCGTTCGCGCTGCCGGCTCGCACTATTGCCAGGTTGTCGAGCCAAAATCACCCTCAGTGCCGTCGCCATCGTAGTTGCATCAACTCGTGCCATGCTTTTCCTTCTAGTTGTGAGCATGGACACAATGTTCGCCTAGCATCCCGCAAACCCTGCTACGTCAATCTCTCCGCTCGGGAGGGGGAAAGCGTCCGGAAGAAATTGATGTCAAAAGCCTAGGTAATTCATCCGGCCGGCTGTTCAAGCTGTACGGGCGCGATGCCAAACTCGTCTGCGAGCTCCATCAATGTCGCCACCGTGACGGTTGCGGCAGTCGGATCGGTGAGCGACCGGAGCAACCGCAACGCCTCTGCGATTTTCTCGCCATCTGACCTACTGTCGCCCCCAATCAACGGAGTCGATACTGGATTCACGCTGACCCGGCTGATCAGATGGTGAGTCGCATTTTCGCTGGCGATACCCGCCACTCTTTCGGAAGCGGCCTGAGCGGCAATCGTCGACCTCACAGCGGGTGTGAGAATCGAGCGAATCGTGCGATCGCTCGTCTCCTCCCAAGCAAGAACCGTAGCCACCATCAGAAATTTCGTCGGGAAACTTGAGCTAAGCACGTACAACGAACGGGCAAGGTGGAGAACAAATGCCCGTCGATCTCCCAGCGGCAACCGGCCCGCCGATCGCGGCGGCACGCGAGAAGGTGCGGCACAAATACGGCTAAGTGGTTCGCGAAAAGCCGGATCCGTCCGATCGCCGATGACCCATGACCCGGCCGAATCAAGGTCCGCCTCAAAGGCAGAAGCCGAAGCCTGCAGCTTTCTGACCTGGGCAACAGTCGGAGCCAGTTCAGCCTCTTGCCCCTCGACGCACGCCAAATACGCTCTCGCGACCGCCTCGGCCACCTTCACTCCGAATACCGTCGACTGCGTCATGGGCGTCGCGTCGAAAAAGGTGCGGCTATCGCGATCGTCGCGCAAGTAGCGACACCAATTGTCGGCTGCCCTTTTTTGCGGCTGCGTGGCCAAGAACGCTTGTGCACGCTCGATTGTATCTGCGAGCGTTTGATTATCGATGGCGAGGACGGTCACGGGTTGCTCCCGATTCTTATTACGGTTCGATCAAGGCTGAATGCCGTCGATTGTAGCCTGCGGAGTCGCCGCCCCCCAGCAACCGCGGACGTCGGAGTGCCGACGACGGACTTATAACCGTGATAAGTCGTATTATCAGGGTTACATCTTCCTCCTTCCCTCTGCGGAGATGCCCTCTCCGATTAGGGCGAGAACAGAAAACGTACGTTTTCCGTACCCGTGCCAACTAGTACCGACAGGCGGTCACCCCATCGCCGCCAAGCGTCGCGCATCTGCGCGTCATAATCGAACTGCAGATAGATCCGATCAAGCGGATCGTTTCGTGCGTGGTTCAGACATCGATGCACGATGCTTTCCGGAATGCCCAGCGATTGCATCATCGTTGCGCACGTCCGACGCAAGTCGTGACATTTCCATTGCCCCCCCGGGACAGTGAGCGCATCGGTTGCCCTCGTGCGACCCTCGGTCGGCGCATCCTTTGGGCGTTGCCGATTACGGATAGCCCCGCAGGTCGTATGGATGCTGACGTGCGGCAGCTTACCCTTTTCCGACGGGAACACATAATCGCGCCGTGCGTCGCCCTCCGGCACGCCGGCGCGCACGACCTGCTGCGCCGCAAACTGCGCGAGGACGAAATCGGAAAGGTGAATTGTGATCGCCGTGTTCGACTTCGTGTGTTCCTTTGGGATGGTCCACGTCCGTGCCTTGAAGTCAAGATCGGTCCATCGCGTCAGGACTGTTTCGCCGACGCGCGTTCCGCAAGCGAGCATCACCCATACCGCTGACGCAATGGAGCATGGAAGCCGAGCGGCCGGAATCAGTTCACCGAGCATGCAGATTTCGTCGTCCGTAAGCGTCCGATCGCGTTCGTTGCCACGCACCGGATCGTAATCGCCTGAAACAACATCCTCTTTTGCAAGCGCAAGCACATCGCAATCGATCAACAAGCGCTTCCACGGCTGATTACGCTCGCCCCATCGAATCATTTGTTGGATGGTTATCAGCATCTCGACCGCTTGGCGGTTGTATCCCACATCGGAAATCGCGGTAAGCAGCGGCAGAACGTTCGACGCAAACACGCCTGCGATCCGGTGAGCACGAAGAGTCGGCAGCACATGCTTTTCCATCGCAGCTCGAAGCGACTTACCGCCATCCTTTCGGCCTTTCTTGCCGCGCTTCTTGTTGACCGTCGCGAACCACGCATCGAATAAGTCGCCGAATGTGAGGTCCGCCGTCACCGCTTGTTCAACCTTGGCCTGGCGTTCACGCTTCTTCGCTTCGAGGTAGTCCACGCCGTCGCGCGCGTGTGAACGAATCGTCGCAGCCGCTGCGCGCGCATCCTCTAGCGATAACTGCGCATCGGTCGTCGAGCGCGCCCACGTCTTGCCGAGCGGCTTATCGCATTGCTTGCCATTGATACTGACGCGAACAAACCAAGATTTCCCGCCGGCCGGCCCCACGCGCAGGAACAGTCCACGCCCATCCGACAGGAAATACCGCTTTCCGGTCGCCTTCGCAGCTTCGATTTGCCTGACCGTCAATGCCCCCATGATCGCCCTCCATCGATATCGTGATCCGATCGGCCCGCGCATCCTCAGCAGAGCCTACCCCACGCCACGAACACTAAAAAGACACTAAAAAGTTGCGGCTCGTGCGGGATTTCCGCGGAATTGGGCGGACCACCGATTCCCCGCAAACCCTTATCCGACGCGGCTCAGACGGATTTCGTCGGACTTGGCCGGATCACCCGGAAAATAATCACAATTCATTTAACTTTCCGTGAGGACTTCGACACCGCCCGCCACCTACTCTGTGCGCATGTTTTCAGGACCTGCTTCCAGGAGCCCATCATGCCCACCCGCAGACATCTGCTGTTCGCCGGCGCGACCGGCCTTGCGGCACTCGCGGCGCTGTCGTCGACGGGCCGCCGTGCGCTGGTCGGCCGCGCGTTCGCCGCGCCGCCCGCCGCCGGACCGACGGCCGCCCCGTTCGAGATCACCCGCAGCGACGCCGAATGGCACCGCCGCCTCACGCCCGCCCAATACACGGTGCTGCGCGACGCCGGCACCGAGCCGCCGTACAGCAGCCCGCTGAACGGCGAGCACCGCCACGGCACGTTCGCGTGCGCCGGCTGCGACCTCGCGCTGTTCTCGTCGGACACCAAGTTCGACAGCCACACCGGCTGGCCGAGCTTCTGGAAGCCGCTCGACCACGCGGTCGCGACCGCGCTCGATCCGTCGTACGGGATGTCGCGCACCGAAGTGCACTGCCGCCGCTGCGGCGGCCATCTCGGCCACGTGTTCGACGACGGCCCGCCGCCCACCGGCCTGCGCTACTGCATGAACGGGCTCGCGCTCGCCTTCCACCCGGCCGCCGCCTGACGGGCCGCCGCCTTCCTGAACGACCGGAGACCGCTCCATGCTGCTCATCGTCCTTGCCTATCTCGGCGGCGTGCTCACGATCCTGAGCCCGTGCATCCTGCCCGTGCTGCCGTTCGTGTTCGCGCGCGCCGACCAGCCGTTCGTGCGTTCCGGCCTGCCGCTGCTGATCGGCATGGCGCTCACGTTCGCCGTCGTCGCGACGCTCGCCGCCGTCGGCGGCGGCTGGGTCGCGCAGGCCAACCAGGCCGGCCGCTGGCTCGCCATCGTGCTGCTCGCGGTGTTCGGCCTGACGCTGCTGCTGCCGCGCTTCGCCGAGCACCTGACGCGCCCGCTCGTCGCGGCCGGCAACCGCCTCACCGGGTTCGCGCAGCGCGACGGCCGCCCGGCCGGCCCCGCGTCTTCGCTGCTGCTCGGCGTCGCGACCGGCCTGCTGTGGGCCCCGTGCGCGGGTCCGATCCTCGGGCTCGTGCTGACCGGCGCCGCGCTGCGCGGCGCGAGCGTCGGCACGACGTTGCTGCTGGTTGCGTATGCGGCCGGCGCGGCGACGTCGCTCGGCGTCGCGCTCGTGATCGGCGGCAAGGTGTTCGCCGCGATGAAGCGCTCGCTCGGCGCCGGCGAATGGATCAAGCGCGGGATCGGCGCGGCGCTGCTGGCCGGCGTCGGCGCGATCGCGCTCGGCCTCGACACGGGGGCGCTCGCGCAGTTGTCGACCGTCACGACGGGCGGCCTCGAGACGAAGCTCGTCGACCGGCTCGGCGGCCGCTCGCATGGCGCGCCGGCGGCGACGTCCGCGACCAGCGATACCGCCGGCGGCAACGGTGCCGCGCCCGACAGCGCAATGATGGCCGCGACGTCCGGTGATGCACCGGCGGCCGGCGCCGCGATGATGCGCACCGCCGGCACGACCCCGGCGCCGCAGGCACCGGCCGCGCTGCCCGTCGAAGGCACGCTGCCGTCGCTCGACGGCGCCGCGCAGTGGCTGAATTCGCCGCCGCTGAGCGCGGCCGGCCTGCGCGGCAAGGTCGTGCTCGTCGATTTCTGGACGTATTCGTGCATCAACTGCCTGCGCACGCTGCCGTACACGACCGCCTGGGCGCGCAAGTACGCGCCGTACGGCCTCGTCGTGATCGGCGTGCACGCACCGGAGTTCGCGTTCGAGCGCGACATCGGCAACGTGAAGAAGGCCGTGCACGACCTGGGCATCGACTACCCGGTCGCGATCGACAACGGTTATGCGATCTGGCGCGCGTTCGGCAACGAATACTGGCCCGCGCACTACTTCGTCGACGCGCAAGGGCGGATCCGCCACCACCACTTCGGCGAAGGCGAATACGCGCAGTCGGAACGCGCGATCCAGTCGCTGCTCGCCGAAGCCGGCCACCCGGAAGCGCTGAACGTGCCGCTCGGGCTCGCCGGCGCACCCGCGAAGGGCGCGCTCGCGGCGGCCGACAGCGCGGACGTCCGCTCGCCCGAAACCTACGTCGGCTATGCGCGCGCGGACGACTTCACGTCGCCGGGCGGTGTCGTGCGCGACGCGGCACACCGTTACGACGCGCCCGCGCATCCCGACCTGAACGACTGGGGCCTCGCCGGCACATGGCAAGTCGGCGCCGAGCGCGCGACGCTCGCCGCGCCGGTCGGCCGGATCGTCTACCGCTTCCATGCGCGCGACCTGCACCTCGTGCTCGGCCCGGGCGCGAACGGCAGGCCGGTGCGCTTTCGCGTGACGCTCGACGGCGCGGCGCCCGGCGCGGCACACGGCACGGACGTCGACGCGCAGGGCTACGGCACCGTCACCGGCCAGCGCCTGTACCAGCTCGTCCGGCAACCGGGCGCGATCGCCGACCGCACGTTCTCGATCGAGTTTCTCGATGCCGGCGTCGATGCCTATGCGTTTACGTTCGGCTGAACGCGCACGCAGTGGCGGACGCCGTCACGCGCGCCGCCTGCCGTCCACCTCGCGTCCACCTTATTCCGTCCCGCATTTCGAAGGAGCAACTCATGATTCCGACATCCACTCGCGATTCCGCACCGCGGCGGCGGGCGGCCATGCTGCGCCGCATCGGCGCGATCGCCATCGCGGCCGCCGCCGTGTTTGGCTACCAGCGCGTCGTCAGTTCCGCGGAACCGATGCGCTCCGTGCCCGCGCCGACGCTCGACGAAACCCCGGGCGCCTCCCACGAGGAAACGGCCGTGCTCGCCGGCGGCTGCTTCTGGGGCGTGCAGGGCGTGTTCGAGCACGTGAAGGGCGTGAAGCAGGTCACGGCCGGCTACGCGGGCGGCGCCTCCGAAACCGCGCACTACGCGCTGGTCGGCAGCGGGCTGACGGGCCATGCGGAATCGGTGCGCATCGTCTACGACCCGACGCAGGTCACCTACGGCCGGTTGCTGCAGGTGTTCTTCTCGGTCGCGCACGACCCGACCGAACTCAACCGTCAGGGGCCCGACGAAGGGCCGCAATACCGCTCCGCGATCTTCCCGACCACCGCGCAGCAGCGCGCGGTCGCGACCGCCTACATCGCGCAGCTGGGCACCGCGCACACGTTCCCGGCGCCCGTCGTCACGCGCGTCGAGCCGTACAAGGGCTTCTATCCGGCGGAGGCGTATCACCAGAACTACCTCGAGCTGCATCCCGACGCGCCGTACATCGCGTTCAACGACCTGCCGAAGGTCGCCGGGCTGAAGCAGCGCTTTCCGGCGCTGTACCGCGCCGACGCGGTGCTGTGGCGCGACGCCGGCCTGTGAGGGACCGCCGGCGCCGCGGCGGCCGGTGTGCGCGCTGACCCGGCCGGCCCGCGCCGCCGGCCGCGTTTGCGCTGCGTCAACGAAACGCATGCTGTCCGGGCCGGGCAAACCCGCATCGGGTCAGCTTCGCGGGCAAACTTCGCGTAGACTTCTCCAGATCAGTCCCCCGCCGCGCACCGCGCGGCGCTCGGAACTCTCCAGCCAGCCAGGAGGCGTCACGCATGCGCGCAGTGCCTTTGTCTGACAGCAGTGCTCTCGAAGAACCGTCCAGTGGCTCGGTCGTGCGCGACCTGCGCCGCGTGCCCATCCATCCCGATCACTGGTATCCGCTCGCGTGGTCGCGCGAACTCAAGCGCGGCAAGACGCTCGGCGTGCGCTTCGCCGGCGATCCGATCGTGCTCGTGCGCACCGAATCCGGCGCCGTCTACGCGCTCGAAGATCGTTGCGCGCACCGCCAGGTGCCGCTGCATGCGGGCGTCGTGAGCGGCGAAACGCTGCGCTGCTGCTACCACGGCTGGACCTACGCGTGCGACAGCGGCCGCTGTGTCGACGTGCCGTACCTCGGCCGCGAGCGCCTGCCCAACGGCGTGCGCGCGTATCCGTGCCGCGAGGCGCACGGGCTGATCTTCGTGTTCCCCGGCGACGCGACGCTCGCGGACGAACGCCCGTTCCCCGCGCTGGAATCGGCGGACGATCCCGCGTACAAGACGCGCCGCTTCGGTCGCGAGGTCAAGTGCCACTACTCGTTCATGCACGAGAACCTGATGGACATGAACCATCAGTTCCTGCATCGCAAGCAGATGGGACAGATGCGCGCACGCAGCGTCGGCCGCCGGCGCGGCGACGACTGGGTCGAGGTCGACTACACGTTCGCACGCATGGAAGGCAAGCAGCCGGTCGGCGAGGCGCTCGTGTTCGGCGCCAGCAAGAAACCGACCGACCAGGCCGACAAGAGCGTGATGACGGTGCGCACGGGCTACCCGTACCAGACGCTGCAGATCCGCTCGAGCGAAGGCACGCTCGTGATGGACCTGTGGATCGTCTACGTGCCGCTCGACGCGCAACAGCGCACCAACCGCACGTTCGGACTGCTGTCGATCCACAAGCCGGGCATTCCGTTCGCGCTCGATCTCGCGTGGCCGCTGCTCGTCTGGTTCACCGAGCGGATCTTCCGCGAGGATCGCTGGATCGTCGAGCGCGAGCAGGAAGCGCACGACCGGCAAGGCGCCGACTGGAACCACGAGGTGTTTCCGGTCATCAACGAACTGCGCGACCTGCTGCGCCAGTGCGGCGCGCGCACCGTGATTCCGATCCACGAGGCAAACACGGGCGACGCGCGCTGATTGCGCAGCGCGCGTGCCCGTTTCGAACCCGTTGCGAACCGGCCTCGAGCCGGTTTCGTGCGCGTTCAGCCGGCGCGCTCGACCGGATGCGGCTCGCGCAGCCGGTTCGCGATGCGCGCGGCCTCGTAGTAGCCGGCCGCGGGCGGCCGCTTCAGGTAACGGCCCGCACCGCGCACCGCACGCAGCTCGCCGTCGGCCCACGCGAGCGCGCCGCGCGTGAGCGTGTGGGTCGCGACGCCCTGCACCGTCATTCCTTCGAACACGTTGAAGTCGACCTGCTGGTGATGGGTCTTCACCGAGATCGTCTTCGTCGCGGCCGGGTCCCATACGACCAGGTCGGCATCGGCGCCGACCTGCACCGCCCCCTTGCGCGGATACAGGTTGAAGATCTGCGCGGCGTTCGTCGACGTGATCCGCACGAACTCGTTCGGCGTGATGCGGCCTTGATTCACGCCGTGATGCCACAGCACCGACATGCGGTCCTCGACGCCGCCGCAGCCGTTCGGGATCTTCGTGAAGTCCTCGCGGCCCATCGCCTTCTGCGACGCGCAGAACACGCAGTGATCGGTCGCCGTCGTCTGCAGCTGGCCGGCCTGCAGCCCGCGCCACAGCGCCTCGCGATGCGCGGCCGAGCGGAACGGCGGGCTCATCACGTGCGCGGCCGCACGCGTCCAGTCCGGGTCGCGATACACGGCCTCGTCGATCACCAGATGGCCCGGCAGCACTTCGCCGAACACGCGCAGCCCCTCGCTGCGCGCGCGCGTGATCGCATCGACCGCGTCCTTCGACGACACGTGCACGATATACACCGGCACGCCGAGCACCTGCGCGATGCGGATCGCACGGTTCGCGGCCTCGCCTTCGACCTCCGGCGGGCGCGACAGCGGATGCGCCTCCGGCCCCGTCATCCCGCGCGCGAGCAGCGCCTTCTGCAACTGGAACACGAGCTCGCCGTTCTCCGCGTGCACGGTCGGCAGCGCGCCGAGTTCGAGCGAACGCGAGAAGCTGTTCACGAGCACCTCGTCGTCGGCCATGATCGCGTTCTTGTACGCCATGAAGTGCTTGAAGCTCGACACGCCGTGCTCGCGTACGAGCGTGCCCATGTCGCGGTGCACCGATTCGTCCCACCACGTGACGGCCACGTGGAAGCCGTAGTCGGCGGCCGCCTTCTCGGCCCAGCCGCGCCATTCGTGAAACGCGTCCATCAGCGGCTGCTTCGGGCTCGGGATCACGAAGTCGATGATGCTCGTCGTGCCGCCCGAGAGCCCCGCGGCCGTACCCGAATAGAAATCGTCGCTGGCCGTCGTGCCCATGAACGGCAGTTCCATGTGCGTATGCGGATCGATGCCGCCCGGCATCACGTACTGGTCGTGCGCATCGACCACCGTCGCGCCGGCCGGCGCGTCGATCGTCTCGGCGATCTGCAGGATCGTGCCGCCGTCCTGCGGGTCGGCACACAGTACGTCCGCGCGATAGGTGCGGTCCGCATCGACCACGGTGCCGCCGCGAATCAGGATTGCCATGTCGTTGCCTCCTCGTTGACTGTCGGGTGCCGCATGCGTTCGCGCATCACGCGTTCGCGATCTGCGCGCGCTGCGCCGCACGCCACTTCATCCAGGTGCCGTACACGCCGGACGCCAGCACGAGGCCGACGAACCACGCATACGTGTAAAGCGTGTTGAAGAACGCCGGCACGTTCGGAAACGACGCCGGGAACGCGGTGTGCAGGAAGCCGGGCAGGTTCGGCAGCACGCCGACGGCGAGCGCCGCCAGTGCGGCCGGGTTCCAGCCGCGCGCATAGCTGAAGTCGCCGCGCTCGTCGAACAGCGCGCGCGTGTCGAGCCGCGTGCCGCGAATCAGGAAGTAGTCGACCATCAGGATGCCCGCGACCGGCCCGAGCAGCGCCGAATAGCCGACGAGCCAGGTGAAGATATAGCCGTCCGTCGTTGCGAGGATCTTCCACGGCATCATCACGATCGCGATCGTCGCGGTGATCATCCCGCCGGCGCGATACGAGATCGCCTTCGGCCACAGGCTCGAGAAATCGTATGCGGGGCCGACGAGGTTCGCCGCGAGGTTGCAGCACATCGTGTCGAGCGTGAGGATCACGAGCGCGATGCCCACGCCGATGCCGGTCATCCGGCTCGTCAGGTCGATCGGATCCCAGATCGCGTTGCCGTAGATCACGACGGTGGCCGACGTCACGACGACCGACACCACCGACAGCAGCGCCATCGGCAGCGGCAACCCGATCGACTGCCCGATCATCTGGTCGCGCTGCGAATGCGCGAAGCGCGTGAAGTCGGGAATGTTCAACGCGAGCGTCGCCCAGAAGCCGACCATCGCGGTCAGGCCCGGCCAGAACGTCGCCCAGAACAGCCCGGCCTTCTTGCCGCCCGCGACGAACTGCGACGGCGCCGACAGCATCGAGCCGACGCCGCCCGCCTGCGACGTCGCCCACCACACGAGCGCGACGCACATCACGACCTTGATCGGCGCGGACCAGCTTTCGAGCCAGCGGATCGAATCGGTGCCGTGCAGGATGAAGTACAGCTGCAGCGCCCAGAACACGATGAAGCACGCGAGCTGCCCGAGCGAGATGCCGACGAGCGGCAGCGCGGCGCCGTGCAGCGCGTTGCCGGTTAGGATGTTCAGCAGCGTGTAGATCGCGCTGCCGCCGAGCCACGTCTGGATGCCGTACCAGCCGCACGCGACGATCGCGCGCAACAGCGCGGGCAGCTTCGCGCCCTGCGTGCCGAACGACGCCCGCACGAGCACCGCGTACGGAATCCCGTGCTTCGCACCCGCATGACCGATCAACAGCATCGGCACGAGCACGATCAGGTTGCCGAGCAGCACCGTCAGCACCGCCTGCCACGGCGACATGCCTTCCTGGATCAGCCCGGCCGCGAGCATGTACGACGCGATGTTCATCACCATCCCGACCCACAGCGCCGCGAAGTGATACCAGCGCCACGTGCGCTGCGCCGCCGTCGTCGGCGCGAGGTCGTCGTTGTACAGGCTGCCGGCCGGCGCCGCGGCGCTGTCGGGTTCGGCGGGAATCGCTGCTGGTTTCATCGAATGCGCTCCACGTAAACGTCGACGCCGGCATCGTGCGATGCCGGCAGAACAGGACACAAGCGGCAGCGCGGGCGATACCGCGCCGCCGGACGTCGGTCAGGCCGCCTTCGCGTGCTTCTCGTGTTTCGCGGGTTCCGCCGGGCTCGCACCCGCATCAGCCCGCGCCGGGTTGTTCGGATGCGTGGTCCAGTTCGCGTAGTCGCCCGCATCGACCCGCTCCATCGTGATGCATTGCTCGACCGGACACACATGCATGCAAAGATTGCACCCGACGCACGCCGCGTCCACCACTTCGAAATGCCGCACGCCGTCCTTCAATGCGGTGATCGCCTGGTGCGACGTGTCCTCGCATGCGATATGGCACAGCCCGCACTGGATGCAGCGGTCCTGGTCGATGCGCGCCTTGATGTCGTACTTCAGGTTCAGGTATTTCCAGTCGGTGACGTTCGGTACCGCGCGGCCGCGTATGTCGTCGAGCGTCGCGTAGCCCTTCTCGTCCATCCAGTTCGACAGCCCGTCGACGAGATCCGACACGATCCGGAATCCGTAATGCATCGCGGCGGTGCACACCTGCACGCTGCCGGCGCCGAGCACCATGAACTCGGCCGCGTCGCGCCACGACGAAATCCCGCCGATGCCGGAGATCGGCAGGTTGGGCGTCTCCGGGTCGCGCGCGATCTCGGCGACCATGTTCAGCGCGATCGGCTTGACCGCCGGGCCGCAATAGCCGCCATGCGTGCCCTTGCCGTCGACGGTCGGCATCGGCGCCATCTGGTCGAGGTCCACCGCGACGATCGAGTTGATCGTGTTGATCAGCGACACGCCGTCCGCGCCGCCCTTGTACGCGGCGCGCGAGCCCATCCGGATGTCGCTGATGTTCGGCGTGAGCTTCACGAGACACGGCAGCTTCGTGCCTTCCTTGACCCAGCGCGTGACCATCTCGACGTATTCCGGCACCTGGCCGACCGCCGCACCCATCCCGCGCTCGCTCATCCCGTGCGGGCAGCCGAAGTTCAGCTCGACCGCATCGGCGCCCGTATCCTCGACGAGCGGCAGGATCCATTTCCAGTCGCGCTCGTTGCACGGCACCATCAGCGACACGATCAGCGCGCGGTCGGGCCAGTCGCGCTTCACCTGCGCGATCTCCTTCAGGTTCACGTCGAGCGGCCGGTCGGTGATCAGCTCGATGTTGTTCAGCCCGGCGATCCGCTGGCCGTTCCACTGCACCGCGCCGTAGCGCGAGCTGACGTTGACGACGTGCGGATCGAGCCCGAGCGTCTTCCACACGACGCCGCCCCAGCCCGCCTCGAATGCGCGGTTGACGTTGTATGCCTTGTCGGTCGGCGGCGCGGAGGCCAGCCAGAACGGATTCGGCGAAGTGATGCCTGCGATGGTGCAGCGAAGATCGGCCATGTTCGGCTCCGTGTCGGTGAGAGCGTTTATCGTGGTGCGCGCGGGGTCCGCGGTGCAGGTGCGTATCGCGCGCTCACGCGGCCCGGGCGTCGCGCTGCGCGAGCGCCGCGTCGATCGCGGCCGCCGCGCGCTTGCCGTCCTGCACGGCCTGCACCGTCAGGTCGATGCCGCCCGTCGCCGCGCAATCGCCGCCGGCCCACACGTCGGGCAAGGCCGTGCGCCCGTCCGCGTCGACCGCGATGCGCGACCCGTCCTCGGTCAGCAGCGTGGCCGCGACACCGTCCGGCACCAGCGTCTGGCCGATCGCCTTCAGCACCATGTCCGCGTCGACGGTGAAGCGCTCACCCGACGCGGCCTCGAATTCGACGCCCGTCACGTGCCCGTTCGCGCCCGCGATGCGCACCGGTTTTGCGTGCGTGACGAGCGTGACGCCGCACTTCTGCGCGAATTCGCGTTCGGCCCAGGTCGCGCTCATCGCGTCCGCGCCGCGCCGGTACACCATCGTCACGCGCTGCGCGCCGAGCTTGCGGCTCTGCACGGACGCGTCGATCGCCGTATTGCCGCCGCCGATCACGACCACGCGCCGCCCGACCGGCACGTTCTCCAGCGCGTCGGCCTGGCGCACCTGCTCGATGAAGTCGACCGCGTTCATCACGCCGGTCAATTGCTCGCCGTCGATCGCGAGCGTGCGCACGCCGCCGAGGCCCATCGCGAGAAACACCGCGTCGTGCCGCTCGCGCAGCGCGTCGAGCGTCACGTCGCGGCCGAGCGCGACGCCCGTCTCCAGCGCGATGCCGCCGACCGACAGCAACCACTCGACTTCGCGCTGCGCGAAATCGTCGACGGTCTTGTACGCGGCGATCCCGTATTCGTTCAGGCCGCCCGCCTTCGGTCGCGCATCGAACAGCGTGACGCGATGCCCGGCGAGCGCGAGCCGGTGCGCGCACGCGAGCCCGGCCGGCCCCGCGCCGACCACCGCGACGTGCCGCCCCGTATCGGGCGCACGCGTGAAGCGCACCGCGCCGCTCGCCATCGCCCAGTCGGTCGCATGCCGCTGCAGCGCGCCGATCGCGACCGGCTGCGCATCCTGGTGATTGCGCACGCACGCGCCTTCGCACAGGATCTCGGTCGGGCACACGCGTGCGCACATCCCGCCGAGCGGATTCGCGGACAGGATGTCGGTCGCGGCGCCCTTCAGGTTGCCGTTGCCGATCTTGCGGATGAAGCCCGGGATGTCGATCTGCGTCGGGCAGGCCTGCACGCACGGCGCGTCGTAGCAGTAGTGGCAGCGGCTCGCGGCGGCCGCGGCGGCAGTCGGATCGAGCAGCGGCGCGATATCGGCGAATTCGCACGAGAGTTGCGTGGACGACAGGCGATGCGCGGCGATATCGCCGGTTGGCTGGGTGGTCATACGCGTTCCTTCGACTGGGTGGAGACAAAGCCGTCCCCGCCGGCTGCGAATGCACAGTCGGGGCGGTCATGCTTTGGAATGCCAATGTCACGCAGTGCGCAGCCTGCCGGCCGCGCTATATCCCGTCCGTCATGAAGCCGGCTCGCAGGCACGCGACAGCATCGCGTGCAGCAGCACGTTCGCGCCGGCCTCGATCCACGCAGGCGTCGCGTCCTCGATCTCGTTGTGGCTGATGCCGTCGACGCAGGGTACGAACACCATCGACGTCGGCGCCACCTGCGCCAGGTAGCACGCGTCGTGCCCCGCACCCGACACGATGTCGCGATGCGAGTAGCCGAAGCGCTCGGCCGCGTCGCGCACGGCCGCCACGCAGGCCGGATCGAACGCGACGGGCTCGTAGTAGAAAATCTGCTCGAGCTCGGTTTCGAGCCCGATCTCGCCCGCGATGCGCGCGACGCCGTCGCGCAGCGCGGCGTCCATCTTCGCGAGCACGGCGTCGTCCGGATGACGGAAATCGACGGTGAAGAACACGCGGCCCGGGATCACGTTGCGCGAGTTCGGGTGAACCTGCATCATCCCGACCGTCGCGCAGCCGAACGGCGCGTGATCGAGGCCGATCCGGTTGACGAGGTCCACCACGCGCGACGCCCCGAGCAGCGCGTCGCGGCGGCGTGGCATCGGCGTCGGCCCCGCGTGCGCTTCCTGGCCGGTGAACGTGATCTCGTACCAGCGCTGCCCCTGCGCGTCCGTCACGACGCCGATCGTCTTGCACTCGGCCTCGAGAATCGGCCCCTGCTCGATATGCAGCTCGAACGCCGCGTGCAGCTTGCGGCCGCCGCACGGCACGTCGCCCGCGTAGCCGATGCGCGCGAGTTCCTCGCCGATCGTCTTGCCGTCGACGTCCTTGCGCGACAGCCCGTACTCGAGCGTAAACACGCCGGCGAACACGCCCGACGCCACCATCGCCGGCGCGAAGCGCGAGCCTTCCTCGTTGGTCCAGATCACGACCTCGACCGGGTGTTCGGTCTCGATGCCGCGATCGTTCAGAGTGCGAATCACTTCGAGACCGCCGAGCACGCCGTAGATGCCGTCGAAGCGGCCGCCCGTCGGCTGCGAGTCCGCGTGCGACCCGGTGACGACCGGCGCCGCGTCGGCCACGCGGCCCGCGCGGCGCATGAACACGTTGCCCATCGTATCGACCGTCACCGCGCAGCCGGCGGCTTTCGCCCAGCCGACGATCAGGTCGCGGCCGGCCTTGTCGAGATCGGTCAGCGCGAGGCGGCAGACGCCGCCTTTCGGCGTGGCGCCGATCTTCGCGACCTCCATCAGGCTGTCCCACAACCGCCTGCCGTCGACCTTGATCGACGTGTCGAATCCTGCCCGCTTCACTGTTTCCGATACCGTGTCCATTCGTATCGCTCCTGTGGGGTCGGTCATGCCGTCATCCCGGCCGATGCCGGTGCGCGCATTGCAGCCGTCGGGGCAAACCCGCACCTGCGAGGTGCAGATGCGCATCGTTCGCGCGATTCGTCCGATCAAACGGCGTCAGGGTTGGCACTACGTTCCGCCGCTCGTCGAATCCTGTCCGATTGGACAGGTTTTAGACGATCAAAATGCGCAGCGCAATGTCTTTCTTGCGTAAATCGATCGAGCGAGAAACGTGCCACCGCATCGCAGCACCGCGCGTGCCGATGTGGGCCAGCGCGTGCGTTCGATGCGAACCAGCGGCTAGAATGAAGCCCAACGCGGCATGCATGCCGCGCGAGGGCAACGATGAGACATGACCAGGCGGCCGCCGACACCATCGGCGACGACGAAACGGGCACGCCTTTGCGGCGACGCAAGGCACACATCCGCGAGTCCAACGAAGCGCATCTGCTGGCCTGCGCGGAAGCCGTGTTCGCGGAGCGCGGGCTCGACGGCGCGAGCACCGCGATGATCGCGGAGCGCGCGGGCCTGCCGAAGGCGAACCTGCATTACTACTTCCCGACGAAGCTTGCGCTGTACCGCCGTGTGCTCGACGACCTGTTCGAAGACTGGCACCGCGCGGCCGGATCGTTCGAGACCGGCGACGATCCGGTCGAAGCGATCGCCAGCTACGTGCGCGCGAAGATGGATCTGTCGCGACGGCGCCCGCTCGGCTCGAAGGTCTGGGCGAACGAGATCATCCACGGCGCCGCGCACATGCAGGACATCCTGTCGGAGCGCGTGAAGCCGTGGTTCGACACGCGCGTGAAGGTGATCGAAGGCTGGATCGCGCGCGGCCTGCTCGCGCCGATCGATCCGCACGCATTGATGTACCTGATCTGGGCGACCACCCAGCACTATGCGGATTTCGATGCGCAGATCCGCGCGCTGAGCGGCAAGCGCGCGCTCACGCAGAAGGCTTTCGCCGAGACGACCGAAGAGGTCGTGCAGCTCGTGATCCGCGCGTGCGGCGCGGTGTCGCCGGAGGCGGCGCGCGATCGGTGACGTGACCGCCGAACGCGCGCCGCCGTGCGCCGCGCTTAAGCGGCCACCTTGCGCTTGGGAACGCCCGTGCGCTGCTGCGCTTCCCAGTTCTCGACGAAGCCGACCGACGCATCGGACGGCGCGAGCGTCTTCCGCCCGCGCACCAGATCGGCCGCCCGCTCAGCCAGCATGATGGTCGGCGCGTTCAGGTTCCCGTTCGGCTCGGTCGGAAACACCGACGAATCGATGACGCGCAGGCCCTGAACGCCGCGCACGCGCAATTCCGAATCCACCACGGCCATCGCGTCCTCGCCCATCCGGCACGAGCCGCACGGATGCATCGTGCTTTCCATGTTGGCACGCACGAACGCATCGATCTCGTCGTCCGTCGTCACGTCCGGGCCGGGTGCCAGCTCCACGCCGCGGAAGCGATCCATGGCCGGCTGCCCGACGATCTCGCGCGTGAGGCGCACGCAGCGACGGAACCCCTCGCGATCTTCCTCGCGGTCGAGATAGTTGAACCGGATCTCCGGATGCTCGTACGGATCGGCGGAGCGAACCCGAACGTGCCCGCGGCTCTTGGGCTTGTTCGGCCCCGTGAGCACCATGAAGCCGTGCCCCTTGTACGGCTTGTCGCCGTCGTAACGCATCGCCGCCGGCAGGAAGTGGAACTGGATGTCGGGCCAGCGCAGCCCTGCTTCGGAACGGATGAACCCGCCTGCCTCGAAATGGTTGCTGGCACCCAACCCGTCCTTGAACAGCAGCCAGCGCAGGCCGATCATCGCCTTGCCGAGCAGCCCCATCTTGCCGTTGAGCGACACCGGCTCCTTGCACTCGTATTGAATGTAGATTTCCGAGTGATCCTGAAGATTCTCGCCGACGCCCGGCAGGTCGTGCACGACCTCGATCCCTGCCTTGTTCAACACGTCGGCCGGCCCGATCCCCGAGCGCTGCAGCAGATGCGGCGAGCCGATCGGCCCCGACGACACCAGCACTTCGCGCGTGCAGCGTACCGTGTGCTGGACGCCGCCCTGCTCGTAGACCACGCCGACCGCGCGCTTGCCTTCCATCACGATCCGGCGCGTCATCGCATGGGTGAGAACGGTCAGGTTGGGTCGCCGCATCGCCGGGCGCAGGTACGCGTTCGCGGTCGACCACCGAACGCCGTTCTTGACCGTCATGTGCATCGCGCCGAACCCTTCCTGCATGTAGCCGTTGCAATCGTCGGTCTTGATGTAGCCGGCCTCGGCCCCCGCTTCCACCCATGCGCCGTACAGCGGGTTCTGCATGTTGTTGCCGTTGTTGGTGCTCAGCGGGCCGTCCGCGCCGCGATATTCGTCGCCGCCGAACTTGTAGCTCTCGGCCTTGCGGAAATACGGCAGGCAGTTGCGGTATCCCCAGTCGCGCGCGCCGAGCGATTCCCATTCGTCGAAATCGCACGCATGCCCGCGAATGTAGACCAGGCCGTTGATCGACGACGAGCCGCCGAGCACCTTGCCGCGCGGGCAATGCAGGCGGCGTCCGTCCAGGTTCCGTTCCGGCGCCGTCTCGTAGTGCCAGTTGAACCGCTTCGTGTTCATCGGCATCGAGAACGCGCTCGGCATCTGGATGATCACGCTGCGATCGCTTCCGCCGTACTCCAGAACCAGCACGCTGACGTTCGAATCCTCGGTCAGGCGGTTCGCCAGCACGCATCCCGCCGACCCGGCGCCCACAATGATGTAGTCGTAGTATTTAGTCATCTTGATTATCCTGCTCGATGAATGATCCTGGCGTGCCGGGTCAGCCGCGCTTTTTCTCGCCGGTGGTGAACTCCGGCATGTGCGCTTCGATGTGCGCGATTTCCGCTTCCTCGCGCCGCAGGTCGAGCGACCGGCACAGCACGTAGTACGCGAGCGCCGAGACGATCAGCCCCACGAGCCAGGCCAGGTCGACACTGCCCATCGCCTTCGCGAGCGGGCCGACATAGACCTCGCGGTCGCCGTCGAAGATGCAGAAGAACGGCACCATCGACACGAACCCGATCAGGTACGAAAGCAGGCCGCGTCCGCCCCAGTTCCCGTACAGGCTGTCGCGCGGGCGAAAGAAATGCGGCACCGCGTAACGCCCCTTGCGCACGAAGAAATAGTCGGTCAGGTTGACTGCCGTCCACGGCACCAGGAAATACAGCATCACCACCAGATAGATGTTGAGCACCGACAGGCCGGAACCGGACGCGTAGATGCGCATCGCGACGCCGAACTGCAGCAGCACGACGAAGACGATCGCCGCGATCCGTGCCTTCGCGGTCGGCTCCACCTTCCGGAACGAGTCCACGCTGGTGATGGCCGTCAGCTTCGCGCTGTAGATGTTCATCGCGATCACCGGCAGGAACGCGACGATCGTGATGGCCACGACCGCCGTGCCCAGCTGCGGCGCGATTCCGGCACCCACGCCGTGGAGCGCGACGAGCACATCGGTCGCATGCAGGTGCGCACCGAGCCATCCGCCCACCGCGATCATCCACGCGCCGGACAGCGATGCCCCGACGAACACCGCGGCGATCAGCCTGCCGCTCGGCGTGTTCTTCGGCAGGTAGCGCGAATAGTCCGACACGTACGGCGCATACGCGATGTTGTAGCTGGCCGCCGCCGCGAACTGCGCGATGAAGCCGGTCCAGTTGAAGCCCAGCTTCGCGACCGGCGCACCGGCCGCCGCCGGCGCGTCATGGATCCAGCCGGCCAGCACCGCCAGCGTCACGAGGCCGTAAAGCGGCAGCGAAAGATACAACGACCATTTGAACGTCCGGTGCATCCAGTCGTGTCCGAGGATCGCGAGGATCGTGGCCGGCACCGTCACGACCAGCGCGACCTGCAGCGGATCCCAATGGAACAGCGTCCTGAGGCCCTGCATCATCAATACCAGGTTGACGATGTTGAAGCCCGCGAAGACGAACAACGTCGCCAGCAGCACGAGCACGACGCCGCGATAACCGAACTGCGCGCGCGACTGGATCATCTGCGGCAAGCCGAGATGCGGTCCCTGCGAGCCGTGGAACGCCATGAACAGCGTGCCGAACATGATGCCGAGCGTGCCCGAGACGGTGGTCCAGAACGAATCGAGACCGACGCTCGGCCCGACGAAGCCGATCGTCATCGTGAAGAACGTGAAGTTCCCGACGAACCAGAACGGCCCCTGGCTGGCCAGCCGGTCGGTACGCTCGCTTTCCGGGACGAAGTCGATCGAGTGCGCCTCGATGGCACCGTGGTCGCCGCGCGGCGCCTTCAATACGTTTGTTTCTGCCTGCATGTCGTACCCCATGATCGCAAAGGGCTAAGCAGAGCGAATTCCCCGGACCGGTCCGGACGAACGGGTCGAGAAGATTTCGCATCGGAATCAGGCCGCCTTCGGCCGGCTGCAGGCTTTTGCCGTGCATGCCGGCCGAAGGCGGCACATCACGTGCAACCGGTCAGGGAAGCGTGATGCAGACTGACTTGGTCTCCATCAGATAGTCGAGCTGTTCCGGCCCGAGGTCCTTGCCGAACCCGGACGTCTTGAACCCGCCGAACGGCAGCGCCGGATCGATGGTGCTGTGCGCATTCACATAGACCGTGCCCGCCTGCAACCGCGGAATCAGGCCGTGCACGCGGCCCAGGTCGTTCGAGTAGATCGCGGCGGCGAGGCCGAACGACGAATCGTTCGCGAGCGCCACGGCCTCGTCGAGCGTGTCGAACGGCGCGGTCACGAGCACCGGGCCGAAGATTTCCTCGCGGACGATCCGCATGTCGGGACGGCAATGCGCGAAGATCGTCGGTTCGACGAAGTGCCCCGGGCCCGCATGGGCGCGGCCGCCGTAGTAGCATTCGGCGCCTTCCCGGATGCCGGATTCGATGTACGACAGGACCGTGTCCTTTTGCCTGGCCGACACGAGCGGGCTGATGAAGCAATCGCGATCCAGCCCGGGGGCGATCTTCAACGTCGCCGTGTAGTCGGCGAGCGCCGCGAGGAAACGGTCATGGATGTCGCGGTGGATGTAGGCCCGCGTGCCCGCGTCGCACACCTGGCCGGAGTTGAAGAACACGCCGTTGGCCACGGCCTGCGCGGCGGCATCGATATCGGCGTCGTCCAGCACGATGACCGGGGATTTCCCGCCGAGTTCGAGCGTCACGCGCTTGATGTGCCGCACCGCGTTCTGCCCGACGTCGCGCCCGACCGGCGTCGAACCCGTGAAGGTCAGCTTGTCGATGCCCGGGTGGCTCGCCATCGCGGCGCCGATCACACTGCCGCGACCGGTCACGATGTTGACCACCCCGTCCGGAATGCCGGCTTCCTGCACCAGTTCGGCAAAGCGCAGCGTCGACAGCGACGTGAGTTCGGCCGGCTTCACGACCGTCGTGCAGCCGACCGCCAGCGCGGCCGCCAGCTTCCAGGCCATGGTCTGCAGCGGATAGTTCCACGGCACGATCGCGCCCACGACACCGATCGGCTCCTTGCGCGTATAAGCCAGATAGTTGCCCGGCAGCGACGGCTCGACCGTGCGGCCGTGCAGCTTGGATGCCCAGCCGGCGAAATAGCGGAACGTATCGACCGTGCCCTGGATATCGATCGCGCGGGCCTGCGCGACGGACTTGCCCATGTCGATCGACTCGATCTCCGCGAGTTCGTCCGCGTGCACCTCGATCAGGTCGGCCAGCCGGTGCAGCAGCCGCTCGCGCTCCAGCGGCTTGAGGCGGCGCCATTCGCCGTGATCGAACTGGTGGCGGGCGGCGGCGACGGCACGGTCGAGATCGGCCGGCGTCGCGAACGGAATCTGCGTGATGACGCCCTCGGTCGACGGCTCGGTGACGGCGCTGAACTGGCCGTCGCTGCCGTCCACCCACGCGCCGCCGATGAACATCTTCATCGGCCTGGCGAGAAAGTTGCGGGTCGCCTGGGAAACATCGTGACGATCGAGATATTGCGCGACTACGGCATCCATGTTGATCTTCCTTGATAGCCTGCCCGGCGCCTCTCGGCGAGGTCCCCCGGGCCGTACGGTAGTGACTTCGGGCGTCCCGCGAGACGTCGCGCCCGATTCCTGATATGAATGTCTCAGCGGGCGCGGGCCAGGCTGCGCGCGTGGAAAATGAAACCGATGCTGTTCATCAGCAGTTGCGCGGCCAGGATCGACGTCGTGCCGGTCGGATCGTAAGCCGGCGCCACTTCCACCAGGTCCATGCCGACGATGCTTCCGTGGCTGCGCTTCGCGAGCGCCTGGATGATCTCGAGCACTTCGTAGTACTGGAAACCGCCGTGGCTCGGCGTGCCGGTTCCCGGCGCGATCGACGGATCGAAGCCGTCGATGTCGATCGTGATGTAGTAGGCGCCGCGCTGCGGAATCTGCTCGAGCACGCCGTCGGTGCCGAGGCGCCGGACATCGCGCACGGACAGGATGTTGGAACCCGCGGCGCGGGCCGCGTCATAGTCGCTGCGGTTGGATGACGAGACGTTGCGGATGCCGAGCTGCGTCATGCCGGCGATATGGTCCATCTCGGAGGCCCGGCGCAACGGGTTGCCGTGTCCGTATCGCACGCCGTGGCGTTCGTCGACGAAGTCGAGGTGCGCATCGAAATGCACGATGTGAATCGGCCCGCGGCCTTCGAACGCCTTGATCACCGGCGCATGCACCGAATGATCGCCGCCGAGCACTACCGGCATCGCCCCGCCGGCGAGAATCTTGCGCACGGCGAGTTCGATGTTCGCGTTGCTCGTGGCCATGTCGGTGTGCACGATGTCCGCATCGCCGACGTCCACCATGCGAACCTGGTCCTCGGTCAGGTAGAGCACGTCGTCTTCGTGATCGTAGGCGCCCGCGTGCCCGAACGAAAACAGCGTCGACGCCTCGCGAATGCCGCGCGGGCCGAAGCGCGCGCCCGAGCGCCACTGGGTGCCCATGTCGTTGGGCGCACCCAGGATCGCGACGTCCGCGTCGATGTTCTCCCAGTCGAGACACACCGGCGCCTTCGCAAAGGTGCAGTGACCGACGAACGGCAGGTTGAGCCTGCCCTTTTCATAGCTGTTGTTCTGCATTGTCTCCGTCTCCATCTGTATGCGGATTCGTCTTCGGCGCACGGCCGTCCATGCGCTTGCCTTTGCGGTCACTATGGGCAAAAATTTTTTCCGGAAAAATAGCAGGCATCAGATGTCCATATCGGATATTCCGATGTGACGGACGGAGGAGAACGGAACGTGAAACAGCTGCAGGACATCGACCTGAAACTGCTCAGGATTTTCATGACCATCGTGAAATGCGGCGGTTTCTCCGCCGCGCAGGCCGCGCTGAACGTAAGCCAGTCGACCATCAGCGAGCAGATGACCAGCCTCGAAACGCGCCTCGGCGTCAAATTGTGCGAACGCGGCCGCAGCGGCTTTCGTCTGACGGAACACGGCGTCGCGACCTACGAATCCGCGCAGCGCCTCGCGCTCGCGGTGGAAGCGTTCTGCATGGACACACACGCGCTCAAGCAGCGCATCTCGGGCCGGCTTCATCTCGGCATCATCGACAACACGGTCACCGACACCGACAGCATCCTGCCGCTCGCGCTGCGCCGGTTCGTCTCGCGCGGTCACGACGTCCAGCTCGACATCTACATCGGCACGCCGGCCGAGCTCGAGGAGCGCGTGCTCGACGGGCGGCTGCACCTCGCGATCGGCCACTTCCCGCTCACCGTCGCCGGCCTGTCCTACACGCAGCTGTACGAGGAGCCCGACGGCCTCTACTGCAGCCGCTACCATCCGCTGTTCTCGACCGACGCCACCGGCGACGCGCTGATCGAGCGCGTCCGGCAAAGCCAGGTGGTCGCGCGCGCGTTCCTGCAGCAGCGCGACCTGCAATTGCTCGAGAGCGGCAGCGCGGCCGCGACCGTCGACAATGTCGAGGCACAGGCGATCCTGATCCTGACGGGCGCTTACATCGGCTTTCTGCCGCGGCACTACGCGAGACAGTGGGTCGACGCCGGCCAGATGCGCCAGCTCGCCGCGGAACAGCTCACGTCCGCGTGGCCGTTCTCGTCGATCACGCGCCGCGGCGCCGCGCAGCCGACCGTGCTTCGCGCGTTCCTCGACGACCTGATGGCCCAGTCGGGCAACCGCCCCCCGCCGGCGGACAGATAGTCGATATCGGATATTCATTTCGGTCTCCACCGAAGTATCGACCGGCCGCGATCGCCGCGCGGCCTTGCTCCGCCATGCCGCGCGCCGTTTTCGGCGCGCCTGCGCCGTGCCGCGGCATCTGCCTCGCCGCATGGGCGGTCGAATGGGGTGTTGACACCGCCGCGGGCGTGCGACTAGATTGTCGCCAGCTATCGGGATGTGTCAGGAGAGACCGCCGTCCGGCGGCGCCGAAGGGGAATCGCCCCAGAAACTCTCAGGCAAAAGGACTGACGCATCGATTAGCGCTCTGGAGAGTAGGCCTCTGGTCGTCGACCAAGCCTCGCCGAAGGAGAAGCGCCCCGCCGGGGCGCGCAATCTCTCAGGCAAACGGACAGAGGGGGCATCAGGCACGCAGCCTGGAATGCCCCGGTCTCGTCCGGATGCCGACTCGTCGGTCATCCTCCCGCCCGTGCACTTCCGGCTTGCGTGTGCCGCATCACTCAACGCAACCCTGTCAGGAAGAGAGCATATGAGCGAGGTCCGATACACCGAATCCCATGAATGGCTGCGCGTCGAAGACGACGGCAGCGCCACCGTCGGCATTACCGACCACGCGCAATCGCAGCTGGGCGATCTGGTTTATGTCGCACTGCCAAACGAAGGCGACGCCTTTGCCCAGTACGACGAGGCCGCCACCGTCGAATCGGTCAAGGCCGCCGGCGAGGTCAAGATGCCGGTATCCGGCACCGTGCTGGAAGCGAACGCCGCCCTGGGCGACACGCCGAGCCTCGTCAACGATTCGGCGGAATGCGATGGCTGGTTCTTCAGGATGCGCATCGACAGCCCGGAGCAGCTGACCGGGTTGATGGATGCCGCCGCGTATCGCGCCTATATCGGCGAATGACGGAGACGGCCATGAACGCATTCGATTCCGTCGCGCAGCGCGCGTCGTTCGTCCGCCGCCACATCGGCCCCGATGCCGACGAACAGGCCGCGATGCTGGCCGTGCTCGGCGTGGACTCCGTCGACGAGCTGGTGAAACAGGTCGTCCCCGCGGCGATCCGCAGCGATGCCCCGCTCGCCCTGCCTCCCGGCTGCACCGAAGCCGACGCGCTGGACCGGCTGGCTGCACTGGCAGGCCGCAACCAGGTGTTCCGCTCGTTCATCGGCATGGGATACCACGACACCCACACGCCACCGGTCATTCAGCGCAACGTGCTGGAAAATCCGGCCTGGTACACGGCCTACACGCCGTACCAGCCGGAAATCTCGCAAGGCCGCCTGGAGGCGCTGCTCAACTTCCAGACCATGATCGCCGACCTGACCGGCCTCGAGATCGCCAACGCGTCGATGCTCGACGAAGGCACCGCGGCCGCAGAGGCGATGACGTTCTGCCGGCGCCTCGCCCGGTCGGACAGCCGGATCTTCTTCGTCGCACATGATTGCCATCCGCAGACGATCGAGATCGTTCGCACGCGCGCGGAGCCGCTCGGCATCGAGATCGTCGTCGGAGATCCGCGCCGCGATCTGTCCGCCACCGGCTGTTTCGCCGCGCTGCTGCAATATCCGGGCACCTTCGGCGACATCCATGATTACCGCGACGTGGTCGGCACCCTGCATGCGAACGGCGCGCTGGCCGTGGTCGCCGCCGACCTGCTCGCGCTGACCCTGCTCGCGCCGCCGGGCGAATTCGGCGCCGACGTGGCGGTCGGCACCACGCAGCGCTTCGGCGTGCCGCTGGGTTACGGCGGCCCGCACGCCGGTTATTTCGCGACGCGCGACACGTTCAGGCGCACGATGCCGGGACGACTGGTCGGCATGTCGATCGACGCGCACGGCCGCCCGGCGCTGCGCCTCGCGATGCAGACGCGCGAACAGCACATCCGGCGCGAAAAGGCCACCAGCAATATCTGCACCGCGCAAGTACTGCTCGCCAATATCGCCGGCTTCTACGCGGCCTATCACGGCCCGCACGGACTGACCGCGATCGCGCGCCGCATCCACCGCCTCACCGCGATCCTGGCCGCTGGCCTGCGCCGGCTCGGCCATGCCGTGCCAACCGAATACTGCTTCGACACCATCGCCGTCGACAGCGGCATTCGCACCGATGCCGTGCACGCGGCGGCACGGGCCCGCCGGGTCAACCTGCGCGCCATCGACGCGCGCCGGATCGGCATCTCGCTCGACGAGACGACCACGTCCGACGATATCGTCATGCTCTGGTCGATCTTCTCCGAAGGGCGCGCCGTTCCCGACTTCGCGGCCGTCGACGCCGCCACCGCCGATGCGTTGCCTGCCCCCCTGCTGCGCCGGAGCGCCTTCCTCACGCACCCGGCGTTCAACAGCCACCATTCGGAAACGCAAATGCTGCGCTACCTGCGCCGGCTCGCCGACCAGGATCTCGCGCTCGACCGCACGATGATTCCACTCGGCAGCTGCACGATGAAGCTGAACGCCACCGTGGAAATGATGCCGATCACGTGGCCGGCGTTCGCCCGGCTGCATCCGTTCGCACCGGCCGAACAGGCCGACGGCTATCGCGTGCTGGCGCGGGAACTCGAGGCAATGCTGTGCACGATCACCGGATACGATGCGGTGTCGCTGCAGCCGAATGCGGGCTCGCAAGGCGAATACGCGGGCCTGCTCGCGATCCGCGCGTATCACGCGAGCCGCGGCGAGGCACGGCGCGACATCTGCCTGATTCCGTCGTCGGCGCACGGCACGAACCCGGCATCCGCACAGATGGCCGGCATGCAGGTCGTCGTCGTCGACTGCGACGACGACGGCAACGTCGACATCGAGGACCTCGCCGCCAAGGCCGCCCGGTACGACAGCCGGCTGGCCGCGATCATGATCACCTATCCGTCGACCCACGGCGTGTTCGAGGCCCGCGTACGCGACGCCTGCGACATCGTCCATGCGCACGGCGGCCAGGTCTACATCGACGGCGCCAACATGAACGCGCTGGTCGGCCTCGCCCGGCCGGGCGCGTTTGGCGGCGACGTGTCCCACCTGAACCTGCACAAGACCTTCTGCATCCCGCACGGCGGCGGCGGCCCCGGCGTCGGCCCGATCGGCGTCAAGGCGCATCTCGCGCCGTTCCTGCCCGGGCATCGGGAGGGCAGCGTGCCGGGGATCGGTGCGGTGTCCGCGGCGCCGCTCGGCAGCGCGAGCATCCTGCCGATCACTTGGACCTACATCACGTTGATGGGGTCGCGCGGGTTGCAGCGTGCAACCGAGGTGGCGATCCTCAACGCCAACTACATCGCCGCGCGCCTCTCGCCACACTACCCGATTCTCTATACGGGGCCGAACGGCCGCGTCGCGCACGAATGCATCATCGACCTGCGGCCGTTGAAGGACAGCAGCGGCATCAGCGTCGACGACGTCGCCAAGCGCCTGATCGATTTCGGCTTCCACGCGCCGACCATGAGCTTCCCGGTCGCCGGCACGCTGATGATCGAGCCGACCGAATCGGAATCGAAGGCCGAACTCGACCGGTTCATCGACGCGATGATCGCGATCCGCGCCGAAATCGCAGCCGTGGAAGCGGGCACGCTGGATGCCGAAGACAATCCGCTCAAGCACGCGCCGCACACGGCGGCCGAACTCGTGGGCGACTGGCCTCACGCGTATTCGCGCGAACAGGCCGTCTATCCGCTCGGCGTCGCGGCGACGGCAGGCGGCAAGTACTGGCCGCCGGTTTCGCGGGTCGACAACGTCTACGGCGACCGCAACCTCGTGTGCTCGTGTCCGCCGATGGAAGCGTATCGATCGTGACGCGCCGGCCGACCCACTCGTAACGACACTCAACCCTGCTTGAGCGGCCGCGCACCCGACGTGCGCGCCGCACCGATACCAGGAGAAGGAAAAATGTTCAGCAAAGACATGCGGATCGAAGGCTTCGATGACGAACTGTGGACGGCGATGGAACGCGAGCGCATTCGCCAGGAAGACCATATCGAGCTCATCGCTTCGGAAAACTACACGAGCCCGCGCGTGCTGCAGGCGCAAGGCTCGGTGCTGACCAACAAGTATGCCGAGGGCTATCCGGGCAAGCGCTACTACGGCGGCTGTGAATTCGTCGACGTTGTCGAGCAGCTGGCGATCGATCGCGCAAAGGCGCTGTTCGGTGCCGACTACGCGAACGTGCAGCCTCATTCCGGCAGCCAGGCCAACGCCGCCGTCTACATGGCACTGCTCGAGCCGCACGACACGATACTCGGCATGAGCCTCGCGCACGGCGGTCACCTGACGCATGGCGCGCATGTGAATTTCTCGGGCAAGCTCTATCGTGCGGTGCAGTACGGCCTGAACGCGAAAACCGGCGAGATCGATTACGACCAGGTCGAGGCGCTGGCGACCGCGCACCGGCCGAAACTGATCACGGCCGGCTTCTCCGCCTATTCCCGCGTGGTGGACTGGGCACGCTTCCGGCAGATCGCCGACGCCATCGGCGCATACCTGTTCGTCGACATGGCCCACGTCGCGGGCCTGGTGGCGGCCGGCGCGTACCCGAATCCGCTGCCGCACGCGGACGTCGTCACCACGACGACCCACAAGACGTTGCGCGGCCCGCGCGGGGGCCTGATTCTCGCCCGGACGAACCCGGAGATCGAGAAGAAGCTCAATTCCGTCGTGTTCCCCGGCATCCAGGGCGGCCCGCTGATGCATGTCATCGCCGCCAAGGCCGTTGCGTTCAAGGAAGCGCTGTCGCCCGGGTTCCGGATCCATCAGCAGCAGGTGGTCGCCAACGCCCGGGCCATGGCCGATACGTTCGTCAAACGCGGCTTCGACATCGTCTCCGGCGGAACGGACAATCACCTGTTCCTCGTCAGCCTGATCCGCCAGGGGCTGACCGGCAAGGCGGCCGATGCGGCGCTGGGCCGCGCGCACATCACCGTGAACAAGAACGCGGTGCCCGACGACCCGCAGAGCCCGTTCGTCACCAGCGGCATTCGCATCGGCACGCCTGCCGTGACGAGCCGCGGTTTCAGGGAAGCGGAAGCGCGCGCGGTGGCCGGCTGGATCTGCGACATCCTGGCCGATATCGAGAACCCGTCGGTCATCGACCGCGTTCGGCGACACGTCGCCGAACTGTGCGGCGCATTCCCGGTATACGGCAAGTAACGGCCGCTCGGGCCATTGCCCGACCGTTCTTCGGGAGCGACTTCGACGTCGCTCCGGAGAACGGGACACGCCTCCGGATACGGGATCGTTCCAGTCGTTCATTCCGTACTCCGAAGCTGTGCCGCGCGCGATCTCCTAAAATCCTGTTGATCCGGAACAACGATGACGATCCCACTTTCTCGTACTCCACTTCACGACCTTCACGTCGAGCTCGGCGCGAAGATGGTTCCGTTCGCCGGGTACGAAATGCCCGTCCAGTACCCGCTCGGCATACTCAAAGAGCATCTTCATACGCGCGAGCAGGCCGGGCTGTTCGATGTCTCGCACATGGGACAGGTGCTGCTGTCGGGCCCGGATGCCGCCGCCGCGCTCGAAACGCTGGTGCCGGTCGACGTGATCGACCTCCCGCCGGGCATGCAGCGCTACGCGTTGTTCACGAACGAGCAAGGCGGCATTCTCGACGACCTGATGATCACCCGCCTCGGCGACGCCGAGCTGATCGCGGTCGTCAACGCCGCGTGCAAGGACCGCGACCTCCGCCATCTGAGGGAACGGATCGGCCACCGCTGTAACGTCGTCGAGCTGGCCGACCGCGCGCTGCTCGCCCTGCAAGGGCCGGCCGCCGCGTCGATTCTGGCGCGCCTGGCGCCCCGCCTGGCCGAACTGGTCTTCATGCAAAGCACGCGTGTCGAGCTGGCCGGCGCGGCGTGCATGGTCAGCCGCTCCGGCTACACCGGCGAGGACGGCTACGAGATCTCCGTGCCGGCCGATCGGGCGGAAGCGCTAGCACGCCTGCTGCTGGCCGACCCTGCCGTCGAGCCGATTGGTCTCGGCGCGCGCGATTCGCTGCGTCTCGAAGCCGGCCTGTGCCTGTACGGCCACGACATCGACACCGGCACCACGCCGATCGAAGGCGGGCTGCTGTGGGCCCTCTCGAAAGTGCGACGCCCTGGCGGTGCACGCGCCGGCGGCTATCCCGGCGCGGATGTCGTCGCGCGGCAGATCGCCGAGGGCGTGAAAAGAAGACGCGTCGGCTTCGTCGTGAAAGACCGGGTGCCGGTGCGCGAGGGCGCCGACATCGTCGACGCCGACGGGCGCTCGATCGGCACGGTGACGAGCGGCGGCTTCGGTCCGACGTACGGCGGCCCGGTGGCCATCGGCCATGTCGCGGCCGAATTCGCGACACCGGGCACGGCACTGCATGCGATCGTCCGCGGCAAACCGGTTCCGATGGAAGTCGCGAGAACCCCGTTCGTCGCGCAACGCTACTACCGCGGGTAAGCCATGGCGAACACGAATATCCGCAACACGCCGATGGCCGCCGGAACCCGGCTCTCCGCCGCCGAAAAAATGGCTCGCATCCCCGTGAGGATCGTCGCGACCGAACCGGCCGACATGCCGCGCAAGCCTGAATGGATTCGTGCCGCCTTTCCCGGCTCGCGCGAGGTGATGGCGCTCAAGAAGGTCCTGCGCGAGCAGAAGCTGCATACGGTATGCGAGGAAGCCGGTTGCCCGAATCTCGGCGAGTGCTTCGCTCACGGCACGGCGACCTTCATGATCATGGGCGCCATCTGTACACGGCGTTGTCCGTTCTGCGATGTCGGGCACGGCCGCCCGCTTCCGCTCGATCCGGACGAGCCGGCACGACTCGCCGAAACGATCGCAGCGATGAGGCTCAAGTACGTGGTGATCACGTCGGTCGATCGCGACGACCTGCGCGACGGCGGCGCCGCACACTTTGCGGCCTGCATCGGCGCCGCACGCGGGATCGACCCGGCACTCCGGATCGAGGCGCTGACGCCGGATTTTCGCGGCAGGCACGAGGTCGCGCTGAACCTGCTCGCGGCATCCCCGCCGGACGTGTTCAACCATAATCTGGAAACCGTGCCGCGCTTGTATCGCGAGGCGCGGCCGGGCGCCGACTACCGGCACTCGCTGGGCCTGCTGCAGGCATTCAGGTCCGCGGCGCCGAACGTGCCGACCAAGTCGGGCCTGATGCTGGGCCTCGGCGAAGAGATCGACGAGGTCGAACAGGTGATGCGCGACTTGCGCGCGCATGGTGTCGACATGCTGACCCTCGGCCAGTATCTGCAGCCGACCCGCCACCACCTGCCCGTGAAGCGCTTCGTTCCACCCGCGGAATTCGCGCAGTTGCGGCAGCGCGCGCTTGCGCTCGGGTTCAGCCAGGTCGCATCGGGGCCGATGGTGCGCTCGTCCTATCACGCCGACCTGCAGGCGAAAGGCGAAACGGTCGAATGACGGCGGGTTCGGCGAAGCGCGCGTGACGCGCTTCGCCGATGCGGCGGTATGGCCCCGGGCCAGACCGCCTGCGTCCTCCCGGCGCGCCTTACGCGACGCGCTCGATCGCGATCGCCGTCGCCTCGCCGCCGCCGATGCACAGCGATGCGACGCCGCGCTTGAGCCCATACGCTTCGAGCGCGGCCAGCAGCGTCACCATCACGCGTGCGCCCGATGCGCCGATCGGATGGCCGAGCGCGCACGCGCCGCCGTGCACGTTCACCTTGTCGTGCGACAGGTCGAGATCGCGCATCGCGGCCATCGCAACCACCGCGAACGCTTCGTTGATCTCGAACAGGTCGACGTCGCGCAGGTTCCAGCCGGTTTTCTCCGACAGCTTGCGGATCGCGCCGATCGGCGCCGTCGCGAACAGCCCCGGCTTGTTCGCGTAGGTCGAATGCCCGACGATCACCGCCTTCGGCGCGAGGCCGAGCCGGTCCGCTTCCGAGCGGCGCATCATCACGAGCGCGGCCGCACCGTCGGAAATCGACGACGAATTGGCGGCCGTCACCGTGCCGCCTTCGCGGAACGCCGGCTTGAGCGTCGGAATCTTGTCGAGCTTCGCTTTGCCCGGCTGCTCGTCGATCGACACGACGGCTTCCGTCTTGCCGGCCTTCACCGTCACCGGCGCGATCTCCGACACGAAGCGCCCTTCCGCGATCGCGCGTTGCGCGCGCGTCAGCGACGCGATCGCGAACGCGTCCTGCTCCTCGCGCGTGAACTGGTAGGCCTGCGCGCAATCCTCCGCGAACGTGCCCATCAGCCGGCCCTTGTCGTACGCATCCTCGAGACCGTCGAGGAACATGTGGTCGAGCACCTGGCCGTGCCCCATGCGCATTCCCGCGCGCGCCTTCGGCAGCAGGTACGGCGCATTCGTCATGCTCTCCATCCCGCCCGCGACCGCCACGTCCGCCGATCCGGCCAGCAGCAGGTCGTGCGCGAACATCGCGGCCTTCATCCCGGAGCCGCACATCTTGTTGACCGTGGTCGCGCCGGTACCCAGCGGCAAGCCGGCCTTCAGCGCGGCCTGCCGCGCCGGCGCCTGACCCTGGCCGGCCGGCAGCACGCAGCCGAACACGATTTCATCGATGCGCTCCGCGGGCACGTTCGCGCGCTCGAGCGCCGCGCGGATCGCCACCGCGCCGAGCTCGCTCGCGCTGGCCGCGGCCAGGTCGCCCTGAAAACCACCCATCGGCGTGCGTGCCGCGCCGACGATTACGATCGGATCCTGTGTCGTCATGATTGCATTCCTCCAGTGTCAGCGCGGTGCCATGCGCAGTGCGCCATCGAGACGGATGACTTCGCCGTTCAGCATCGTATTCTCGGCGACGTGGCGCACCAGCGCCGCGAATTCGTCGGGGCGGCCGAGCCGCGGCGGGAAGGGCACGCTCTTGCCGAGCGCGTCCTGCACGTCCTGCGGCATGCCGGCCATCATCGGCGTCGCGAAGATGCCCGGCGCGATCGTCACCACGCGAATGCCGAACCGCGCGAGCTCGCGCGCGATCGGCAGCGTCATGCCCACCACGCCGCTCTTCGATGCCGCATACGCGGCCTGCCCGATCTGTCCGTCGAACGCCGCGACCGACGCGGTGTTGACGATCACGCCACGCTCGCCTTCCGCGTCGGCGTCCTGTTTCGACATCGCATCCGCCGCCAGCCGGATCATGTTGAACGTGCCGACCAGGTTGATCGATACCGCACGCGCGAAGCGCTCGAGCGAATGCGGGCCTTCGCGGCCGACCACCTTCTCGCCCGGTGCGACGCCCGCGCAATTCACGAGCGCATCGATGCGGCCGAACGCGGCGCGCGCGGCGGCAACGGCGGCCTGCCCGTCGGCTTCGCTCGTCACGTCGGTCTTCACGAAGCGTGCGGATGTGCCGAGTTCGTGCGCGAGGCTCGCGCCGGCGTCTTCATTGACGTCCAGCAGCACGGCGTTGCCGCCTTCGGCGACCACCATGCGCGCCACCGCGGCACCGAGGCCCGAACCGGCGCCCGTAATCAGAAAAACGCGATCCTTGATGTTCATTCGCAGTCCGTAGTCAGTATTCGATAGTCAGGATCGAGCGACCTTCTCGGCTTCCATCTTGCGCAGCACGAAGCGCTGGATCTTGCCGCTCGGGGTTTTCGGCAGCGCGTCGACGAACTCGATCGCGCGCGGATAGGCGTGGGCCGACAGCCGTCGCTTCACGTGCTGGCTGAGTTCGTCGGCCAGCGCCGGCGTGCCGTCGAAGCCCTTCGACAGCACGACGAACGCCTTGACGATCTCCGTGCGCTCCGGGTCCGGCACGCCGATCACCGCGGCCTCGCTGACGGCCGGATGCTCGATCAACGCGCTTTCCACGTCGAACGGGCCGATCCGGTAGCCGGACGACGTGATCACGTCGTCCGCGCGGCCGATGAAGCTCACGGTGCCGTCCGGCTCGAGCTCGACGTTGTCGCCGGTCCGGTAGTAGCCGCCCGCGATGGCCGGCGTGTCCTGCTGCCAGTAGCCGGAGAACCACAGCAGCGGCGAGCGCGCGATGTCGATCGCGAGGTTGCCGGGCTCGCCGGGGCCGAGTTCGCGACCGGTGTCGTCGAGCACCGCGACGCGATAGCCGGGCATCGCGAGGCCGGCCGAACCGGCATGGACGACGTGCGCGAGCCCGTGATGATTGTTCACGACCATGCCGAGCTCGGTCTGGCCGTAGTGATCGTAGATCGGCGCACCGAGCGCCGCGTGGAACCACCGGACGACTTCCGGATTCAGCGGTTCGCCCGCGCTGCTGACGACCCGCAGCTGCCCTTTCAGGCGCGATGCCGCTTCCGTGCCGGCCGCCATCAGCATCCGGTACGCGGTCGGCGAACCGGCGAGGCTCGTGATGCCGAGCCGTTCGATCACGTCGTAGGTGCTGTCGACCGTGAAGCCGCCCTCGTACAGCGTCGTGGCGTGGCCGAGCAGCAGCGGGCCCGTGATCGCGTAGTAGAGGCCGTATGCCCAGCCCGGATCGGCGATGTTCCAGAAACGATCGCCGGCGCGCAGGTCCACCGCGTCGCGCATGTATGCGCCGAACGCGAGCAGCGCGCGCAGCGGCACCGGCACGCCCTTCGGCAGGCCCGTCGTGCCCGACGTCGACATCATCATGAACAGGTCGGTGCCCTTGCGCGGCACCGGTTCGAATAGCGCGGACTGTGCGTCGAGCGCCGCACGGAAATCGATGTCGCGCGCCGGCAGCGCGTCGCCCGCCTCGCGCACCGTCGCGACCCGCGGGCAATCCACGATCTCGTCGAGCTTCGCGCGATTCGCGATGTTGGTGACGACCAGACGCGCATCGCTCATGCGCAGCCGGTGCTCGATCGCCTTCGGTCCGAACGCGGTGAAGAGCGGCTGATAGACGGCGCCTGCGCGCCACGTGCCGAGGATCGTCGCGACGAGTTCGGGCGTGCGCGGCAACAGGCCGGCGACCACGTCGCCCGGCTTCACGCCCTCCTCGACCAGCAGGTTCGCGACCCGCGCCGACAGCGCCTGCATCTGCGCGAACGTGAAGCTGCGGTGCCGGCCGCCGACGTCGATCCAGTCGAGCGCGATCGCATCCGGATCCGCCGCCGCATGCCGGTCGCAGCATTCCACGCAGGCGTTCAGGCCCTGCTCCAGGTCGCCGTGCAGCTGTGCGGCGGCAGTCTCGATACGGAAGCCGGCCACGGCGTCGGCGTAGGCCGGCACCACCCGGGCGGTTGCTCCATCACGCATGCGTGTCTCCTGTTCGTTATGACCGCCGGCGAACCGGGGGTATATCGATGATGGTAGACAGCCGTCACATTGCAATCAATGACAAACAGAATCTAGAATCGTGATCGCTTTTGCCATGTCTGGAGGGCATGAAAAATGGGGCCGCAGATGATCTCGCCGGGTTTCGTCGAGGATGCGCTCGAGAGCCTGCGCCGGCGGCGGATGTCGACCGAGGCCGTGCTGCGTGCCGCCGGCCTGCCGGCCGCCGTGCGCGAGCCCGTCACGCCGCAGCAGTACGGCCGGTTGTGGCTGGCGATCGCCAGCGCGATCGATGACGAATTCTTCGGGCTCGCGGCCCGCCCGATGCGGCGCGGCAGCTTCACGCTGCTGTGCCATGCCGTGCTGCACGCGGGCACGCTCGAGAAGGCGCTGCGGCGTGCGCTGCAGTTCCTGCGTGTCGTGCTCGACGAACCGCACGGCGAGCTCGTGGTCGCCGACGGCCAGGCGCAGATCGTCCTCACGCAGGCAGGCGCACCGTATTCGGCGTTCGCTTACCGGACGTTCTGGCTGATCCTGCTCGGCGTCGCCTGCTGGCTGATCGGCCGGCGCATTCCGCTGCAGCGCATCGATTTCGCGTGCCCGAGCCCCGACCAGCGCGCTGACTACCACCAGTTCTTCGGTGTGCCCGTGCATTTCGACCGTCCCGACAGCCGGCTCGCGTTCAACGCCACGTACCTCGCGCTGCCGACGATCCGCTCCGCGCAGGCGCTGAAGACCTTCCTGCGCGGCGCGCCCGGCAACCTGCTCGTGCGCTATCGACACGACACCGGCTGGGTGGCGAAGACGCGCGCACGCCTGAAGGCGCTGCCGGCCAGCGAGTGGCCGGACTTCGACACGCTGGCCGCGCGCCTCGGCACGACGCCCGCGACGCTGCGGCGACGCCTGCGCAGCGAGGGGCAGAGCTTCGCGTCGATCAAGGACGAACTGCGCGGCGCGCTGGCCCAGTCGCTGCTGCGCGGACACACGCTCAGCGTCGCGGAAATCGCGGCGGAACTCGGTTTTACCGAGCCCAGCGCGTTTCATCGTGCGTTCCGGAAATGGACGGGGACGAGCCCGGGGGCGTTTCGGCGGGAAGTCAACGGGGCGCAGGCGGAGCATTGAATTGGGGCGCGGGCGCCACGCTCGGTGCGAGCGCGCTGACGGGTGCGGCCGTCATGCAAGGTATGGAAGAACCGTGTTCCTCTGCTTGAGGCGGCGATTGTTGCTCGTTCGACGGCCATGCAGTCGATTCGGCTGCGAACCCGCAACCACCGTACCGTTTGTCGGCACCGCGGCACGCCCGCCGACCATCCGTGGAATCCTGATCCTTCGAGCTGATGCGAGGCCCCGATATGGATACCGTTCGTGCAGTCATCGAACCCTATGAAACCGCACTTCGAGCGGCAATGCTCGCCAACGACGTCGACGAACTGGACACGTTGCTGGATGACGAACTGGTCTTCACCGTTCCGAGCGGACAGGTCATCTCGAAGCACGACGATCTGTCCGCTCATCGCGCGAAACTGCTGCGTCTCGACGCACTCGATATTCGGGAAACGCAGGCAAAAGCGATCGGCGAGATGATCCTCACCACGACGAAGGCCATGCTTGCCGGTTGTTTCGACGGCACCGCATTCAACGGCACGTTCGCCTACACGCGCCTGTGGCGCCGATCGGGCAGCGGCTGGCGTGTCGTCGCAGGACATGGATCGCAGATCGGTTGAACTGCGACATGCCTGCAAATCGGCAAACTGCAGGACTCCGGGATCCGATCTGATCGATCGGCCGTCCTGACATTCGCTGAGATCGCGCATTTCTGCGCTGCAAATGCAAAAACCCCCGCCTTTTCGGGCGGGGGTTTCTGGCTTAGGGAGCCTGACGATTACCTACTTTCACACG